>NZ_MCTV01000025.1:14152-106192 GCF_002874545.1 Shewanella sp. 10N.286.52.C2 | reverse complement strand
TGATAATTTTATTAAATCATTACTTCGCCCTATACTTCTTCCATCAAAACGAACAAGCAACAACTTAGCAATTAACGTATAAAGCGAGATTATTATGAAAATGAGTCATGTAGGTATTATGGTTGGTAACATGGATAAAGCCGTCGAGTTTTATACCCAAGCATTAGGTCTTGAAATTGTCATGGGCAATTCAACAGTCATCGAAGAAAAACAAACTGCCATTGGTAGAATGTGTATTGCGGTATTTGGTGAGGGTTTTAAAGGTTTTAACATCGCCCACCTCGTCACTTCTGATGGCATCGGCTTTGAGTTATTTGAAATGAAAGACCGCGAAGAAAGACATCATGTCGACTTCACTAAAATCGGTATCTTCCATTACTCGTTAGAAACAGATGACTTTGAAGGCGTTATCGAGCGAGTTGAAAAATTCGGCGGTAAAGTCAGAATGGACATCATGCGCTATCATCCAGAAGATGATAATAAGCCTTACAAAATGGTCTATCTAGAAGACCCATTTGGAAACCTATTTGAACTGTATTCTCATTCTTATTCAGAAACTTATTCTTCTGAATACACATAAGAATTAAAGGATTTTAAAAAGCAGCTAACCGTGGTTAGCTGCTTTTTTTGTATTAGAGAAGTTTGTAGGCAAGTATTATTTAAGCGCCTAAATCACTTTTGGACAGAACCTTCTTAGGGTAATTACTTAAATTAGTGGAATACGGATAACTTTTTGTGTAGGAAATAGCGCTCAAAACAATCAAGGTCGTATGCCAACATCGTTAAAAAGCCTCATCCCAATACGGCAAATCACCATAATAATTACTGAGAAACTCGATAAATGCACTCATCTTAGTCGCAATCAGCTTACGATGCGGATACACCGCATATAGCGCCATCGGTTCTGGTTCAAACTCTTTTAGAATGACATTAAGTTTGCCCTTCTTTACCGCTTCAGATACGATAAAAGTAGGTTGAAAAACATAGCCTTCTCCCGCAATTGCTGACTCAACCAAGATATCGCCGTTGTTGCAGGATATACCGGAACTCTCCTCTTTTGACGAGAGCTTCAGTGCATGCATAAGTGGGGACTCGGATTGACTGTAATCCATGTAACTGTAGCTTAATAGATGCTCTGGAATTAGCTGATCCGGATGCTCAGGTGTTCCATGCCGTTCAAGATAGCCTGGGGAAGCACACATAACCAATCTAATCGGAGCGATACGCTTTGCAATTAAGGATGAACTCTTTAATTGTCCGATCCTCAGCGCCAGATCAAAGCCCTCTTCAACCACATCGATTTTCCGATCATTTAGCTGTAAATCGATACCTACAGCCGGATTGTGCTGCTTAAAATCCCGAATAAGTGAAGCAAGGTGTTTGGTAGCAAAAGTCACCGGTGCACTGATACGCAGCAAACCTTGCGCCTCATTCTTTAACTGCCCTATGCTCCCTTCCATGTTTTGAATACTTTCCAATATGTGCTGAACGTGTTGCACACACCGCTCGCCCGCTTCTGTAAGATGCACTTTTCTTGTCGTGCGGTTAAGCAGGCGTACCCCTAGTTGTTCCTCCAAATGCGAAACGTATTTACTCACCAACTGGTTTGACGTTCCGAGTTTCTCTGCTGCCTTGGTAAAACTACCTTCTCTAGAGACCGTGAGAAACGCCTTCATGGTGTCAATCCTATCCATTAAACAATTCCTTTTAACAAACCAATTACCAACAATACATTGGAAATCATTCAATGAAAACGCCATTTATCATCTAAATGAGAAGGAGTAATCTTGTTTCCAAGTTAAGACTTACTTGAATAAATCAACTCTGAGGGAAATACCATGAACAAGCACATGTTTAACAAAGTAATTCAATCCAATGCTGGCTTTGCGGCACTAGTACTGAGAGTTCCGGTAGGAATCGTTTTGGCTGCACATGGCGCGCAAAAGCTGTTTGGCTGGTTTGGTGGCTACGGACTTGAAGGCACTGGCCAATGGATGGCAAGCATTGGACTAGCACCCGGTTACCTAATGGCATTGATGGCTGGCAGCGCAGAATTCTTCGGGGGTTTAGCCTTGATATTTGGCCTTTTGACTCGCCCAGCGGCACTGGTCAATGCATTTGCCATGTTAGTGGCTATCTTCAGCGTGCACATCAGCCATGGCTTGTTTATCAGCAATAACGGTTACGAGTTTGCTTTGGCGTTATTCGCTGCCACTTTTGCGCTAGCCATTCAAGGTGGCGGAAAGTTTGCCATTGATAACCGCTTAAATGGCTTACTTGGCGCAACCAAAACCGCTTAAAAATAGCGTTCAGACTCGAAACAAATTAGACAAACAATAGGGACCCATGGCGTTCGATCACGGGGGACTCTTCGAAAAAAGGTAAGATTATGTTGGTAAATGGTAAGTGGGAACGCAAGTGGGATCCAGTTCAAGAGAAAGACAGTGAAGGCCGCTTCATCCGCCAAAGTAGTGCATTTACAAATCGCATTGACGATGCACAGTCAGCATTAGATAAAGGTTTACGACTCTATGCTGCTTACATTTGTCCTTGGGCAACACGCACATTAATTGCACGCACGTTGTTTAATTTAGAAGACGTGATTGACGTAAAAATCTTAGACCCAGTACTAACGGATTTCGGTTGGCATTTTGGTGGTGAATCTGATTCAACGGCAGGCTCTACAGAGAGTGGTATTGAAGGAGTGGAATATGCTCACCACCTTTATACGATGACCGACAACCAATACACAGGCCGAGCGACTGTGCCTGTACTTTGGGATTGCGGTGACAACAAAATCATCAACAACGAGTCTGCTGACATTCTTCATATTTTGAACGAAGACTTGCGACCGATTCACAATTCAGACATCAATTTGTACCCAACTGAGTTGCAGTCACAAATTGAAGAGTTTAATGCCAGCATCTACGACAGCTTAAATAATGGTGTTTACCGCGCAGGATTCGCTTCAAGCCAGAAAGCTTACGACGAAGCCATGGTTGATATTTTCGCTCGCTTAGAAGAATTGGAAACACATTTTGTGAATAACGAATTTGCCGTTGGCAACCAGCTTACAGAAAGCGACATTCGGTTATTCGTTACCTTAATTCGATTTGATGTGGCCTACCATGGCTTGTTTAAAACCAATATCAAGGCCATCTCTGACTACCCTGAGTTGTCAGCGTATTTGGGCCGCTTATTACAAATCGAAGCCTTTGCGAAAAACACTCGTGTCGATCATATTAAAGCGGGCTACTACTCGGTAACTGCGCTAAATCCATCTGGCATCATTCCTCAGGGCCCATACATGGATTGGTTTAAATATTTACCGGAGGGAGTATGAAACTGGCACCTCTGATGTTCGTTGGTCACGGTTCTCCGATGTTTGCGTTAGGCGCTAGCATCGAGGCTCAACAACAGGCTACCGATAACTTAACCCATCAAATAGCTAAATTTGATGATGTGGAAGCTATCTTAGTGATATCACCACACTGGGTTACCCGCGGTAATGTCGTTATCACCAACGATCAACCAGAAACCATTCACGACTTTGGTGGCTTTCCACCTGAATTGTACGAATTGAACTACCCTGCTGTGGGCTCACGCATTGTTGGTAATAGAGTCATCGACTTATTAACCAACAATGGTTTCGAAACCAAGGCAGACAATAACCGAGGCTGGGATCACGGTGTTTGGGTGCCGCTGCGTCATTTGCGCCCTAATGCAGACAAGCCAATAGTGCAATTGTCGTTGAATGTTGATTTGTCACCCGATGAACTAGAAAAGCTCGGTAATACCTTGAAGCAATTGCGTAAGCAGAATATTGCGGTTATCTGTTCAGGTTGCCTGACGCACAATTTGTATGACATCCGAATGAGTCATGAACGCATCGCAGATTACGCTACCAAATTCGCACTTTGGGTTAGACATGCAGCTATTGAAGGAAATTTAGCAGACGTTAAGCAACCTCACGTTAAATCAACTCATTATGCGAAGTCACACCCTACCTCTGAGCATTATTTGCCATTGATTATTGCAATGGCAGCAAAAGATGGCGCTGATAATCTTACGGTATTGGAAAGCCCAATCTTGCATTACTCTATCTCAATGGAGAGTTATGTTTGGTCTCAGTGTGCAATAACATTACTTTAGTTTGGGAAAATAGCAGCAACCAAGATAGGCGTAAATTGCAAGGATAACACCGAATGGGGCATAAATGCGTTACAGCCACCAACTTTATACTTCGTTTATATTGGCTCTTTTTCAGTAGTCCATTACTTCAGTTTAATCTATTGCCTGCCGCAGGTGCTATATAGAATATACGAATGTCGCGATCACATAGTCAATGATGTTCCCTACATCATAATGACATCTAACCCATATCCCTATGGGTTAGATGTGAAACAGCGACCTTATGTGCAGATACAACTGCGAGACGCTGCACTCTTTATATAAGTCAAAAGGCCCATAAACTTTGCCACAACAAATGCCTGTTTTGGTCATATTTGTTCCCGACAAATAATGACTGTTCCCGCCATCCTTGGCAGTCAGAAGCTTGCTGCTGCATCTACACAGGGGTTATTATCTCTTCGATTTGACTGCATTCGTGGCAATAAAAGAGCTAACGTTAGAAATCTATAACATTAAAAGTCTAAAAGACTCAATTTGAATTGAGGTCATCGAGACTCTTTATTCCGAGAACTCGTGAGCTTGGCATGGAAGCCAATTCAAATTGTAATACTTCATCTAAACAGCAACATTGCCCTGCTTATAACACCTTAAAGCATCATCACTAAGAGTCAGCCTCAAAACGAGCCACTCTGGCTTCAACCTCTGTGCAGCCGGTGCTTTGTATCAACTCAGCTAAGGTGGTACTCGGGCGTTCAGTGAGCAGGCGCACCAGTTTTACGGCTAATGGTTCTAACTTGTCACTATGTTCAAGCAGTGCGATGTTTAGCTTTTTTATCAGGTAGGCAAACTCATTATTAGTTTGCCCTGATAACTGTGCGGCAAAAGACTGAATATTAATGGCATCTCCCACGAGTTGCCAATTGCGAGAACGACGCACTCGCTTAAGCTCACAACCATATTGCGTAGCCATATCTTTAGCCTGCTTGGCGGCGCTGCCACCGATGCGATGAATAAGCGAAGGCAGTGCAATGGTGATATCTTCATTCATAGGAGGATTGGTTAATACTCATTGAGGGCCTTTGATTAATAATGAATCATACCCCAATAACACCAATCTAAACATGAGAAAGCAGCTTGGCGAGTTAAAGTGCACTACTTTTTCAAAGACTTAAGCTGACCTGTTTAAGTTCAGATAAAAAAACGCCGCATTGCTGCGGCGTAAAGGAGGTTGGAACGAAAAAAGCTTAACGCTATATTCAGACCTCTTGGCCCAATAGCGTAATTAAAACTAGCTAGCCATGGCTAAAGAAGGCTTGTTTTCTGGTAACTTCACCATGAAAGAGATGACGGTTGATAATACGATAAGTCCTAGCATTAAGTAGAAAGTCGGAACAAAGCCACCAAATAACGAAGCGACAATAGAGCCAATGATGCTGCCGATACCAAAGCCAAGATAAATAAAGCCATAAATTTTGGTTAAGTTGTTAAGGCCAAAGAAGTCACTCACTAGCGATGGGAACACAGTAATGGTGCCACCAAAACTAAAGGCGATACAGGCAACGGCTAAGTAAAAGCTCCACGCATTTAAGTGAACAAATAACAGTGAACCGACACCCGCTAAACATACAATAAGCGCAATGCTGATGACTTTCATGCGATCCATTTTGTCAGATAACACACCAAGAACTAAACGACCTGAAAGGTTAGCCACCGCAATCACTGCCACTGCAGATGCTGCTGTTGCCATACTTAAATGTACGTAACCTTCGCCAATGTCTTTTGCCACACCAATCACGTATAAGCCACTCATACAGATGGTTAAAAAGATTAATGCTAGTACCCAAAACTGTGATGATTTCATTGCTTGCGCCAGTGTAAAGTCTCTGTTTGCAACGCTGTTTTCTGCGGTTGAGACTTCTTGAAGGGGGGCATCTTTCATCATTAATCCACCCGCAATGACTAGCACCATGGCAATCACAGCCCATGTATCAAATGTCATCGCCAAACCTGAATGGGTCAGCATATACATGTTGATGTATTTAAAGCCTAAACTGCCAAGGCCATAAGCACCAATAGCACAAGCAGACACTAAACCTTTACGTTCAGGGAATAATTTAACGCAGTTAGATAGGCTCATTAGGTAACCGGTACCATCAGCAAAACCCACTAACAGGCCACCACATACATATAGCATTAATAGGCTATCTGCATGCGCAGTAAGAAATAAGCTCGCGCCGATTAATAGCCCAGCACCAATGGTGACATTACGAACCCCAAAGCGCTCTTGTAACTTGCCTGACACTGACGAGGCCACGGCTAGTGATAAACTTAAAATACCGAAAGTAAACGCCACATTACTCACTGGAAGCGACAGTTTCTCAGCTAACGGGGCATTGAATAAGCTCCATGTGTATACCGAACCCAAGGCGAACTGCGCCAAAATGGTACCAATAAGCGTCATAATACGCGCTCGGTTTGATATTTGTGCTGACATAGTGTCACTCTCCACAGCAATAATTAATGATTAATTTAACAATATGGTGGTCAAAATACGGCTTTTTGAGAGGAAGACAAGAGTCTGAATTAACTAAAACATGAGCTGTAAAATAGCGGCATCAAATGCAATATATCGGCATGAAATGCATTTATGGGGGTTAAATGCTGAGTGAGCTTATCTGCAGTAGCAAGGGTGGTTGTATCGTTTTTTGAGTCGTCTTTATGGGTAGGCGGTGTTGAATAGTTCGTTAGCTAGCCAATGACAGCAGCGGTTATAAGTTCATCAGTGCTCGAAAGGTTTTTATGTTACTGCGACTCACCAGCACTTCACCGTCAATATCGCGCAGTTTTAACAGATAGGTGCTATTGGTCCAAGGGATGATCTCACGAATTTTATCGATATTAATGCAATAGGATCGATGGCAGCGAAAAAACGATTCGCTCGGTAAACGTTCCATCAAATCAGTAATGGTATAAGGCACATGAAACACCCCTTCGCGAGTATATACCTCAGTGATTTTTTCGTTGGCAACCGCATAATAAATATCATTAATATAGCTGACCACAATGCGGTTATTTTGGGTTAAATTAATGGTCTGATTAAGGCTGCTGGCCTTAGGCTTGGGCTTGTCGGTATTCACTGGCAAAGACTCGACATTGATATCTGCCGCTGGTAGGTGTTTTTGAGCTTGCTCAAGTTTTTGCAACACCCCAATAGCCCGCTGCTCATTAAAAGGCTTGAGCAAATAATCAAATGCTTCTAACTCAAAGGCATCTGCGGCGTGCTCTTTATAGGCAGTCACAAACACGATATGCGGCTTTTCAGAAAATTGATGAATGTTTCTCGCCAATAACATACCGTCAATGGATGGAATATTAATATCAAGAAATATCACATCCACTTTATTGCTTTGCAGGTATTTAAAAGCTTCAAGACCATCATCGAAGGTCGCTACCACTTCAATCTGACTATGGGTTGCGATCAAATAAATCAGCTCTTCTCGTGCTAGGTATTCATCTTCTACAATCAAGGCTTTTAACATAGCTCCCCCTATAGTCTTCTAATGAATGAAAAAAGACATCTCAGTGCCTTTTGTCAATGCAGTAATCTCTAAGCCAGCACCATAGAGTAGCTTTAACCTTTGGTGTACATTCATCAAGCCGATGCTCGTGCTGTCTATGGTTCCTTGGTGCAACTTATCAATCAAAGCCGGATCGATGCCAACCCCAGTATCACGAATGGTAATTTTCACCCGATCATCTTGCTGCTTTTTAACCGTAATCAGCACCTCACCAGGATAAGACGCAGGCTGAATGCCATGTAAAATGGCATTTTCCACCAGCGGCTGTATCAGTAAGCTTGGCACACAAGTGTGTACATCATCAATATCAAAGCTGACGGTTAATTTAGGCCCAAATCTCGCCTGCTCAATCGCGGCATAATCCCGCACCTGTTGCAGCTCTTCTTGGATATCTATCAGCTCATCAGTGTGATCTAAATTAAAGCGCAAAAAATCCGCTAGTTTGGCGATCAATTCTCGAGCTTGCTGAGGCCGAATACGTATTAACGTAGAGATAGCATTGAGGGCGTTAAATAAAAAATGCGGATTAATTTTACTTTGCAGCGCCGAAAACTCTGCTTTTGAGGCCATGGTTTTTAACTGTTCGATGCGCGACACTTCCATTTGGGTAGAAATCAGCTGCGATAATCCCACCGCCATTTCCCGCAGTGAAGACTTAATTTGATAAGGCTCACGGTAAAATATTTTTAAGGTACCAGTAACGACATTGTTCTCCATTAATGGAATGATTAACAATGAATGAAAGTCATGGGCATCAAGGTTATTGCTAATAATTTGTTTGCCTGTGGCAACGGCTTGCTCGGTCATCTCGTTAATTTTATTGTGGGGCTCTAGGTAGTTTTCTTGACCTATACCCACATAAGCCAGTACTGAGGTGGTATCAGTTATCGCCACCACATCCGCTTGTGTATCAAGGCGGATGATCTGGCAAACCGCAATTAACGACTGACGATCATTTTGACGAAAATAAGGTAAGGTTTTATTGGCAATATCTAAGGCCAATTTTGCCTGCTGCGCAGCAATCCAATCTTTTTCATCGTCAATATCTTGCACTAACTTGATAATCAGCCCAATGGACACAGTGCCCAATATCATCGGCAAACCAATGTGACGCACAATCACCATTGCCTGCTCATAATCATCTGAAAACACCACAATCAGCACCATGGTCAGCACCTCGCAGATAACCCCCGCTAAAATGCCATACCAGGTATAGTGTTTTTTATCGACACCGACATGTATCCAACTTGCCAGAAAACCTGCAAAAATACTCGATATTAAACAGGCGGTTGAAGTCGCGCCATCAAGATCAATTAAGTAACGATGCAGCCCTGAGATGATACCTGCTGGGATCCCCACCCAAGGGCCAAAAAGGATACCGCCAGATAACACTGCAATAATACGCACATTAACCAAGGAGCCATCGACCTCAATGCCGGTGTAGGTGCTCATAACCGCAAATAAAGTAAATAACAGCGACATCATCGCCATCTCAATCGGTTTTCGATTTGGTTTGGTGATGATTTTTTGAAAGCTGCGGGTGCGAGTAAGCAAAAACAGCAGCATCAGCATTAAGGCTGCCCGTTCAAATACGGCGATTAACATCATTAATTGCTCGGTATACATAGCAGCGCCTCTAATAAACCCAATTGATAGCAATAGGTATAAGAATTATATGATGAAATTTTTACAATGCCAGTATTTGACCTTAAAGGTAAATTGTAGAAAGGTTTATATCGATTAAAGAAGTTTAAAATTTTCCAAGCTTAAAAAGCTTGCCAAAAAATGCCAAATGAACAGAAAATTGCCACAAACCAAGCCAGTGAGCGCATAGTTGATAAGCCCTTTAAGTACAGCAAGTGATAGCTCACTCTAGCAACCACATGCACCATAGCTAACGTCGAAACAGTAGCATTAACATTATCAGTTGCGATCGCGGTTAAACTGCATAAACCAAAAACGATCAAAGATTCAAAGGCGTTTTGATGCCCTGCTAGTGCTCTTGCGCCAAAACCGGTTAACTTGGCTTGCTGTGCCCGCGGATGTGCATTGTCATAACCGCCGAGTTTTGCCATTGCCACAGCAACTGGCCCCTTGGCTAAATAGGGTAATAAGATTGTGATAAACAGACAAATCAGTAACGTTTGCATAAAAGCAGCCCGAGTAAGTTAAGGTCATTAATTACTAGTAAATCATTAATTACTTTTTAAGCCCAATGTTTTATTCAGCTAATGTTTTATAAATAATTGATTACCCATGGACCATTCCACCCTGTAAAACCGTTACTACTAACTTATGCACAGTCATCAGAATTTATTTTAAACAAAGTGATTCATTATTAAGCCTTTAAAATCAGAAACACACCTTGGTTAAATTAGCTGTCAGTCATAACAGCCTAGTAACAGCTTCACCAATGCAACTGATACAGCGCCCTGATTGAGGTTACTAAAGGTAATCCTCCAGCAATGAACCCCAGCCTACTGACAGCATAAATCTAACCATTTTATGCACAATATCGATAAGTTATACTTTAGCTAAATTCTTTAGCTCAAAGCTTTAGATCAAAGCTTTAGATCAAAGCTTTAGCTGAGTGCTCTGTTCACTGCAATTTGAGCCACTGTCACGATCGCAACCCTTCACGCGTTCAGGGTTTGTCAGTCATTGCTAATAAATAGATAAACCATTGGCAGATTACGACTCTAATACTCGCCACCCTAGCTGTATCATTATCAAACAATAACAGTTGTTTTTATGCACATTTTTTAACTACTTATTCCTAAAAATCTTTTGACACCTTTGTTAATGAATTGTTAAGTTAGAGCTTGTACTCCAGCTGATAATGAATTGGAGTGACAAAAATAACCTCATGAAAAAGAAGGCTAATTGATTAGTTACTTTTAACCATCGTGTATGTAATGACGTTTATTTCGTGATGGATAATAATAAAAACACCCACAAGGAAGCGCTAAATTATGAACAGATTACTGGTTCTCATTTTACTCTTTGTCAGTTTACAAGTTTCAGCTAAATCGTTACCACCGATACTCGATCATCTGCCTGTGTGCACGCCAACAGTGATCGATGGCATCTATGTGGAAAATACCCTTAAAAATAGCTCAAATGATAAATTAATAGAAACTAGCTTTCGCCTGATCCAGAAAAAAGCCAAACAAAAGCGGGTCGATGCCGTCATTATTACTAATTTAATTGAAGCCAATAAAATTATTATCACTGCTGACTTAATTGATTTTTGCGACGAAGATGACCGGTTATCTTCGGTGAAAACTGCTTATAATCAACTTAGTCGTAAACCCATTAGCTTTAAAAAACCGGCGCCAGCCACTAAGGTTTCAACAGCAGCAACGACCAATCGCATTGCAGCTAAACCCAAAACGACCACTGCGCCACAAGTCACTTTAGCGCAGTCACAAATTAGCCCTGCGATTACAATACTGTCAGAAAAAGAATTATCTAGCCTTGCAAGAGAAGCAAGCTTTCCTTCAACTAATGTGACTCTATCTAGCGCCTACGGGGTTAGCATTGATGATTCAACCCAACGTCTGATTGAATTACTAGGTCCTGCCAGCGCTTTATTTACCCTAAAAGATCAATCCCAAGCATGGCTATATGGCCGCGAGCTGTGGTTTATTATCGACAACAATAAAATTCAGCAAATATCCTATAAAGATCGCTCATTACTTAACTACAATGGCAAAAATTTAATTAGCTACAACGAAAGGTTTGATAATAACTGGCTGATTGATGATAAAGCCGGATACCGTGATGAAGTACTGCAAGTGCGCAATAAGCTTGATTATTTAAAGCAAACCAGTACTGAAGAATATATCGTCTCCAATCATAAAAACTTACTGACGTTAGAGTTTGATGAGTTTTCTTCTATCACCAGCGATGAGCCTGAATTACTGCTCACAGGTTTCACCTTTAAATCAAGAAAATACAGCCGTGATAATGATGAGATATTATTTTCGGAGCTCAATACCCAAAAGTTAACTGAAGTACTTTTACCTACTGAGAACAATCAACCCAGCACGCTCGATGCGCTAGTTAACCGTTTTGTGCCTAATGTTATTCAATTTTCAAACAACGGCGTTTGGAGTTTACTGTCAAAAAATGTGCAGGTTAAGCATTACAATAATGTCATTCAAAAAGTAAAACTCTCTGAGAGTATTAACTACCCTATTGAGTCTGATGAGCAGTTTATGGCTTATTTAAAATCCATTAATATCCCAGCCACCCGTGAAGCTATGTTGGCACACTTTAGCGATCAAGCCAGTGCATGGTATGAGATCATTAATGTCGAAAGTGATGACTTTGTATTAAAAGCCGAGTTCACTTCAGAAGATGATGATGCGATGTTGATTTCATTGGAAGTTGAGTATTTATAAACAGCTCTTATACGTAGCACTTATCAATAACAATCATCACTCGCTTAAACAGTGATATTGTTATTAATACTATGATTAACACTTCAAAAAAGCCCAATAGAGACTATCTATTGGGCTTTCTTTATTCTTACCGTTATTAACTAAGTACGACTACTCATTTGGCAGCCACAATTTAACGCTTAAGCCTTTCTCTTTACGATTTTGCATGGTGATATGGCCACCATGAGCTTCAACTATTTCGCGGCATAAGGGTAAGCCAATGCCAGTGCCCGATTGTTTAGTTGAATAAAACGGTAATAAGGCTTGAGATAACACCTCGCTAGACATGCCTAAACCGTTATCTTCAATGGTGATCATCACCCCAGTAAGCGGATGACTGACCTCTAGAAACGCCATAGTGACTCCGTCTTTATCAGTCCCAGATTCATGGGCATTTTTAAGTAGGTTTATTAGCGCCTGTTCTAATTGCACACAGTCTAAGGCAATGGCTTGTTGCGGCAATGCTGAAGTTAAACTGAACCGATACTGCTGGTCTAACTGCTCGATTAAATTGTCCCAATTAACTGGCGATCTTTTAGGTAAAGGCAGCTTAGCGAATTGGGCATAATGGGAAATAAATTGGCTTAAATGGGCGGTGCGATTTTCAATGGTATCGAATATCAGCGCTAATCTTTCATTATCAAAATCTTTAGTGAGTACTCTGCCAGAATTGACCATTGAAGCAATAGGCGCCACAGAGTTATTCAACTCATGACTGATAATGCGGATGACTTTTTTCCACACCGCTACTTCTTGGCGATTAAGTTCTTTGGTTAATTGTTTAAGTAAAATTAAATGGTGACGTTGATTATTTTGATTAAATTGCCCACGGGAGATATGCCATGTTTCGATTTCACCCGCGCTATCATCGCTTAACCCTTCGCCATTGGCATCAATGGAAAACAAGCCTTCATGTTCACTCTCTAATGCCTGCTTTAACGCGCTTGGTAACACTGCAATCAGCTCTGAAAGCAACATACCTTCAATTCTAATCCCCTGATTAAATAAGTGTCTGGCAGCATCGTTAGCATAAATAATGCGTTGATTATCATCCACCAGCAACATGATGTTAGGCGAGTTTTGTATCACTTTATCGAGCATTAATTCACGCTGATAAATAAACTGCCGCTCTTTTCGCAGCTTGGCCGAGGCTTGATTGTATAAATCAGCCAGTTCATTCAGTTGCGGCTCAGCATATTCAGGTAATGACACACTAAATTCATTATCTTTAAAGTTGAGTAAGCCGACTTCTAATGCTTGTAAGCTTTCGCCCAGTTGACGAGTCAGGTACATACTGATGAGAAAACACAGGCCCAAGCTCACAACCACCGCGGCCCATACTGACTCATCCCCAAGCCATTGCCACAGACCGTAAGCCAGCAACAATGACACTAGGGTGCAGGCTAAATTTGACAGTACCAGTTTGTTCCGTAGGCTCATTTAAGGTTTGTTCTCTAAGTTGATTTTCATAATGGTTTTCCATAACCACACTGCTGAGCAAAATTACTTATTCACTGACAAGCCATATTTTTCCATCCGCCTGTACAGTGCTTGGCGGCTTAACCCCAGTGCTTTAGCGACTCTGGATATTACCCCATTGTGCGCCACTAACGCTTGTTCAATTTGTTGCTTATCAGGCTCTACAGTGGTGTTTGTCGACGTAACTGTGTGGTCTTGAGTAGGAAACTCTTTAGTAAGAGGTACGTTGTGCGATGAAGTCTTTGTTAGTGCATTCTGCTCTGTCAGCGTTTGCAACATTGACAACCCTAAATCAGCACTGCTTAATTGTGATGTCTTAGCCAGTAATACCGCCCTTTTACAGACATTTTCAAGCTCACGTACATTGCCCGACCAAGGATGATTTAACAGCGCTTGCTGTGCCTGTTTATCAAAACTAAATGTCTCCCCGACAAAGAAACTGGCTAAAGGTAAGATGTCATCAATACGCTGATTAAGCGGCGCTAACGCTAGTTCAATAACATTTAAGCGATAAAATAAATCTTCTCTGAATTGCCCATTGGCAATATCTTCAGCTAAATCAGCATTGGTGGCGCTGATGACACGGACATTCACTTTTCGAGTTTGATGGCTACCTAAACGTTCAAACTCGCCAGTTTGTAATACCCGCAATAACTTCACTTGCCCTGATAAAGGCAAGTTACCAATTTCATCTAAAAATAAAGTGCCACCATCCGCCGCTTCAAAACGGCCTATCCGCGTTTTATTGGCGCCAGTAAAAGCGCCCGCTTCAGCGCCAAACAGTTCAGCTTCCAATAAGTCCATTGGCAAGGCGCCAATGTTCACTTTTATAAATGGTTTACTTTTTAACAATGAATTTGCTTGGACGATATCAGCAATTTTATCTTTACCTGCGCCATTGGGGCCAGTGATCATCACCGACACATCAGAGCGCGCCACTTGCAGTGCTAAGTCAATGCAACGTTGCATGGCGCCGCTGCCAAACACCATACCGCACAAGTCAGCGTCTTTAATGGCGCTCATGCGTTCAGAATCAACCCGAGACAATTGATTATTCTGTTTTGAAAGGTGATAAATCGACAGTAAATTGCTGATGCTATTGAGCAACTTGGCATCATCCCAAGGTTTACCCATGTAATCAGCAGCCCCAGCTTTCACCAGCTCAACCGCGGTTTCTAGCTGAGTCCAGGCGGTCATTAAGATGATAGGTAAATTGGGTTGTTGTTCACGTAAGGTATAGAACAGCTGGCGGCCTTCTTCACCTGAGGTGGTGTCCTGGGTGAAGTTCATATCCTGAATAACCAGGCTGATATCTTGCTCTGCCACAATCTGTAAAGCTTGCTCTGGGGTTTCGCAGCTTAATGATTTATAGCCATGAATATCCAACATTAATGTCAGAGCGCTACAAATGGCATGATTATCATCAACGACTAAAATACTATCCATGTGTGTTCATTGTTCTCTTTTTTAGGGATACCCTTATGGGGTTCAAACTACCGTAAAATAGCCTCGTTTACGAGGGTATCTTACGGTACATTTGCTCTACACGCTGCGGGTGGCCATTGCAGGTGAAATACTTGAGGCGCGAACGGCAGGAATAATAACCGCGAGAGTCGTCACCACCAATAAACCCAAGGCTGCAGAAATTGGATAAACACTGGGCAGCATAGGCAGGCTATATAGCGTCATTAATTGTTGGCCTAACTGCATCGCCAGTAAGCCCCCGATAATGCCGCCAGCAATACAAATTAAATAATTTTCAACCATAAAATAACTGACTATATCGCGCTTTTTAGCCCCTAATGCACGGCGAGTACCAATCTGTTTAGTGCGGCGCTGAATGTTAAACATCACCATTCCCGTCAAGCCTAATGCAGTAATCAATAGCAATAGCACCACCATCATACTCAGCACTGTCGCCATTAAACGGTGATTACTATAGGTCTGTTTTTTAAGGTCTGACAGCGATGAAAAGTTATCAATAACCCGATTAGGGTTTTCTGCATGGAACGCCTTTTTAATGATCGCTTCCAAATCTGCTATATGCTCAGGTAGTGCTCTTACCATATAGGTCTTATTAGTACTCTGACCACCAAAATCAATATTTTGCATCACACTGTATTCAAAATTTGGGTTATCTACCCAAGCCCCTTGCAGCTTTTCAATCACCCCGATTATTTCAATGGGCGTCTCACCTTGATACATGACTTTACCCACGGGTGATTCATCGCCCCAAAACTCTTTAGCTAAAGGCTGAGACACCATGGCTAACATACCGCTGTCATCTAAGCTGGTATTCATTTCTTCAGGCCTAAAATTACGCCCTTCTATGAGTTTAGCTCCCATGGTGTTTAACAGATGATCGCTACCTAAATAAAAGGCAAAACCAGGCGTTATTTTAGCAGTATCACTATCTGGTCCATCGTTATATATGTCCATCCAACCACTATCACTTAACGGCATCATATTCGTTGATGACGCATCAATCACATTAGGCAAACTGCGCAATATTTGCTGGTCAATTTTGTTCTGCTCAATATTATTAATTGCGGGGTCAAAGTTATAAACATTAAAGCTAAAGATTTGCTCTTCAGCGTAACCTGAGTCGCGCTGCATCATGGTTAAGCGTTCATGAATAATAAAACTGGCATTAGCCACAATCGCTACTGAAAGCATGATTTGCAGTAACAACAGAACTGGCGCGCTCTTACTGCGCAATAAACTCGATATAATCGGTTTGATATGTAACATGTCGAATTCCTTTTTCTGGTTAGCTATTGTGCTTTCAAATACACACTTGGTTTAGTGCGGCACACGACCCAAGCAGGATAAACACCCGCTAACACAGCGGTTGAAATGGCAATTAATGGGGTAATAATCCACATACTGCTATCAAGCCCTGCCACGCTGGCATCGACATTAAATTGTGATTCAAGCAGGATTAGTGCCCCCCAAGCCCATAACAACCCGACCACGCCACCAATAAAACCGATAATGCCAACTTCAACCATATATTGACTGAATATTTGCCCACGGCTAGCACCAATAGCACGGCGAACACCGACTTCTGGCGCACGCTTTAAAAACTTTGTCAGCAATAATCCAAGAATATTGACTAAGCACACCGTCAGAAACAATACACTCAATCCCACTAAGATTTTGTTATCCCTCGGTACGACATTATTGTCCTCAAGCCACTTCTCCACATGACTTATCTGTACAGCTTCTTTGGCTGTTTTAGCCGTATCAGTAAAGCGGCCAAAGCTGCGTTGCTGTTCAACATATTGCGTTAACCACGTTTGTAACTGTTGCTTATCAGCTTCTGTATCTAATAGTGTCCAGAATTGAATCCAAACTTTCTCAGAATTCAATCTATCTTGGTGGGTCAACATCGGTTCAAACTGCCATCCTTGGGTATTACCCCAAACATCAAATTCTTCTTGTTCGGTTAATGAGAAGGGAATAAATATATTCTCTGCATCATTAAAACCACCATTGGTAGGATCATAGTATTTAGGTTGTGGATTCCAATCCTTTATCACCCCAACAATTTGATATGGTTTACGGTTTAAATAAATTGTTTTACCAATACTATTCTCACCATCAAAAAAAGTAGTATTAAGTTTTTCACTAATCACCACTTGATACGCTGGCAGAGAATCAACACTTTTATCCCATCGCTCACCGTATAGGAATGGCACTTCAAAAATGGTAAAAAAATCGCCATCAATCACTCGAACACTTTCTAAAGTCGGCTCTTTTTTAGGATCATCAGACTGCATGGCCAGTCCCGTTCGATAAGAAGCGGCTTTAAGCTTTAGATCATTATGATTTCTAAGGTTAATTACATCCGTGTAGGTGATGTTTGACATGAACTCATCCCATGAATCTAATCCTTGGCTCCACAGCTGCACCGAGTTAATTTGCTCGCTACGCTCCCCTGCGGGGTTATAGGACATGGTTTTATAGACATTTAAGGTGGTGATGGTAATACCAATGCCAATAGATATGGCTAATATCATTAGCAATGACAACATGGGTGTTTTCTTGATGCTGCGCCAAGCAAGATCGCAATAGTATAAAAACATAGTGACTCTCCTACTGAGTGATTAAGCGCCGTTAGCGACTTTTTGTAAGTCGGCTACCACACTGTGGTCAGCTTGTTGATACATCGAAAAATCACAAACCTGGCCATCGACAATTTGGATATTGCGCTGAGCGCGGCGAGCAAGTTCGGCATCATGGGTTACCATAATAATGGTGGTCCCTGACTGATTAATATTTTCTAATAATTCCATCACTTGGCGCGCCATTAAGCTGTCTAAATTACCCGTTGGCTCATCGGCAAGTAAAAAACGAGGTTCACCAGCCAGCGCTCGAGCAATAGCAACTCGTTGCTGTTGCCCGCCGGATAGTTGCGTCGGTAAATGCTTCATTCTGGCAGCAAGACCGACTTGTTCTAATGCTGATTCCACACGGCGCTTGCGCTCAGCCTTATTAAAGCCACGATAGCGCAGAGGTACTTCAACATTTTCAGCTAAATTCAAATCAGGAATAAGGTTAAATCCTTGGAAAATGAAACCAATTTTTTCATTGCGAACTTGGGCACTTTTATTGTCATTAAGGTTTGATACATTGACGCCATCAAGGTGATATTCGCCGTCAGTAAAACCTTCAAGCAAACCTGCAATATTCAAAAAGGTGGTTTTACCTGAACCTGATGGCCCTGTTACAGCAACAAACTCACCTTCTGCCACTTCAAGGTTAAACTCCCGTAATGCATGGGTTTCGACTAAGTCCGTTTTAAATACTTTGCTAATATTTTTCATTGATAACATTGTTGTATTTCCTTGTTTAACTCGGCGGTATTTCATACCACTTCAAGTTCAATTAATTTGTTTAACCTTCCATATATGATCGATATGGCATGATTGAATAGGCGTTAAAAAATCACCACTATCTGTAATACTGAGGAGATGTCGAGCTTGATGAAGGCGTTAACTAAGTCATTCTGAACCGCTTCAGTCGCGCTATCTGACACTTGAGCGGTTAAATCAATGAGCTGAAAAGTGAATGACAACCAGTCTAGGCTGGCATCTATACGATAACTCACCGCTAAACTTAAAAGCATCAAAGCCATCACGCTAATAAAGGGTCTAGTTTGTAATTTTTTCATGGTCGTATCCTTACCGAGCTTGGATTAAATTTGTTGGATAAAATTTAAGTTTTTATAAATTCTGATTATCTAATTTGAGCTTATCTAAGCTGAATAGTGTCATCGTTACTAAAAGCTTCGGTGCCTGAAATTACCCACACATCACCTTCTTTACCGCCTTCAATCACTTCCACCTGACTCATACTTCTCACACCTAAAGTCACGGCCGTCTTTTGGGCTATATCATCAGTCAATAAATAAGCTGTTGAGCCACCGCGATTTAAAAAGTCGCCGCGCTTAACCATTAATACATTGGGGCGGTTTTCCAGTAATACTCGAGCCGATAAGCGCTGATTTTGACGTAATGACAATTGCTCATCAGCATCAAAGCGAACTCTGGCAGTGACTTCACGGTTACGCACTTCTGGTGAGATTGAGGACAATTGCCCCATGACATTGATATTGCCAAAGCTCAGCTCTACATCCATGCCGATACCTAAGTCATCAGCATAAGATTCAGGTACGGCGAGCTCTGCTTCAAAGGCACTTAAATCCACCACGGTTAAAATAGGTTGGCTGGCACCAATACGGGCTTTTTGCTCCACCAGCCAGTTACCAATAATGCCTTTCACTGGGGCTTTAATGTTAAGCGCACCAAGTTGACGGGCTAACTCCTTGACCACTAACGCTTGTCTAGACACTTCTTCGGCACGATTTTTAAGCTCAAATGCTAAGGTATCGCCCATTAAGTCAACTTCGGCAATGGCATGTTGATGCAGCAATTTTGCTTTGTGCAGATCATCCTTACCCTTTTCAAAATCGATTCGACTAATCAAACGGCTTTCAATCAGTTGATCGCCGCGGCGACTTTCACGATCTGCCGCCTCTAAGTCCACTTTGGCCATGTCTAACACTTGGCTAACTCTGAGTTGTTCTCGGCGAGCATCTAACTTGGCCCGTTCTAAATTACTTTCCATTGCCCCATACAATGATTGCTGCTGCTCATAAGAATTTTGTAACTTAGGGCTTTCTATTTGAGCAACCACTTGACCAAGTTCAACGATATCGCCAGGTTGGCTCAGCATAGTCACCACACCTTGTTCAGTGCTATATAAAACAGGTGCATTAGCAGCAACGATTTTACCGGTGGTGGCAATATCACGAACCAAAGTGCCGCGAGTCAGTGTTGCTAGCCTTAAGTCAGTTGCATCAATTGAGCGAATATTATTGTCATGTCCTAAGCTTGCCCACACCAACGCACTCATCAACAAGCCAAGGGTACCAATCACTAATGGCATTTTTAGCTTATTGGTTAGCTTTGGCTGAATAACCTTATCTTGTCCGCTGGTATCTTTAATCATCATTAATCCTAGAATGCGCTCAATGCTGCATTTATCAATCATATTGCATTGGATATAGCACAGGCTGTGCCATAAATTAAATAATGATATTAATTAGATACTTAAGATATTTTAATTATACGACCAACAATCGAAAGTGTCCGCGGACACCTTGTAAAGTGTCCGCATTAAAATGAGAAGTGTCCGAAAACAAAAAAAGTGTCCGCGCGGACACTTTTGGGCAATCTATATTGAACTGCTTAATTCAAGCCGCTTTAGGGCTGACGCACTTTATCCAATGCACCACACAAGGCTTCAACACCTAAAATAGCCCGTGGGGAGGCGCGATGCAGTACATCAGCATTGAGTTGATAGATATGCTGATTTTTAACTGCGGGTAATTCTGGCCACTGTGACCAATCAACACCAATAACGTTGCCCTCATCTTGGCTTTGTAAAATCACTTCTGCCATGGTGAGCAATACATTCTCAACGCTTACTTGCGGGTATTCACTGGCTGCATCGATAAAAACATTTTCACCATGACAAGCTTCGATAATATGCTCTATCCAACTGCCTTTAGATACTGTCATTAACGGCGTTGACCACAACTGGTAAAACACTTTTACTGGCGACTTTAATTGATTTTCAGCGCGGATATCCGTTAGCTGCTGACGATAGTTTGCTGCGACTTTCGCCGCTTTATCTTGATTACCCGTAAGCTCACCCAATTGTTCTAATTCATTGGCTACATCATCAAGGCTTTTAGGATCGCTATTAAACACCTTAAAGCCTAGCTGAGTTAGCTGGGTGATATCGTCCATTTTATTGCCGCTATTCCACACCACGATTAAGTCAGGGTTTAGCTCTAACACTCGCTCAATTTGAATACCGTAGTAACCACCGATACTGGGAATAGACTTTGCTGCCTCTGGAAAATCAGTATGATCAGTAGTGGCAACAATAGACTCGCCAGCACCGATGGCATAGAGCATTTCAACCGCGTGGGGCGAAAGCGCTATGATACGTTTAGCGGGTTCGGCTTCTTTTGTCTTAGCGTCTAAAAAAGGACTTACCACAGTTGTGATGATAAAAAAGATACTGATGGAAATTCGTGACAACATGCTTTTCCTTTGAAAAATTACACTGGGGTTATTGGGTCAATGCTATCCCAGACTCTATCTGCAACCGACCATTACTTCAAACAACTCAGTCAATGAGCTACTCAATGAGTGTATCAGGCCAACCGTGAGTATCGATGTAAGCTTGTAAGTTTTTAGGTCTATATTTCATGTCAGCATCCCACCTTTGTTTCACTGATTGATGTATCCAAATAGGTTTCTCGCAGTCAGTTAGCGGGCGATGATATTCACCACGAATACGATACACATGCTTTTTAGACTTATGCTTGGTCGCCATAGGATTAGGGCGCAAACTGTCATGCAAATGGGTCTCAAATGCTAAGTCAAATTCACTGGCTTGTTGCATCATCCATTTAAGCGCGATATCCGATAAACAGCTCTGATCATCATCAGGCTTATAACTGCCGCCTATATTACTGTGCACCCCTGCAAACCACACTTGTTGAATATTCATGTTGCTGCGAGGCTGCCAAATGGTGGGTCTAAAGTCGTCACGCACTTCATCAATGGCCAAAGCATGGCGCGCTACGCTAACATTACGCCCAAGCTTAGTGTCGTAAAACTCATCTTTATCTTCAAATAAGCCTAAAAATGAGAATGGAATTCCCATGGCGCCGACGGTATCCCACACCCCAACAAATTTGACCTGCCTTGATGGGTAACTGTATTGCTCACGAAAAGCGATGGATTTTGCGCCATCAGGCTTATAAGGTTTTGATTTGGATTTATAGTGCTCAAACGCCGCTTGAATTTGATTGGCATCGGGGCGCTTTAGAATGCCGCAGTTATTAATTAAGCCGCATAAACTGCGCACGGTATAAGCGCCGCGGCTAAAACCAAACAGATATATTTCATCGCCTTCGTGGTAGTTTTGCACGATATAGCGATAACAATCCATAATGTTCTTTTGAACACCACTGCCGGTTATGCCACCAGATACTGAGTCATAATATGAGCCGACGCCCCAATCGTAAAACACCTGTTGCGCCACACCATCATCGGCAATGGGTTTAATACCTCTGGCAATACGTAGCACATTGGTGGGAAAGTCTTTTTTAAGGTCTTTCTCTGGGCGGTTCCAAGTGCCATCGGCACAAATAACAATACGTTTTTTCATTATATCTTCCTTGAATTACAGCAATAAGTGCTAAGTAATAAAATAGTATCAATCCTTGCTAGCAGATAAAGCTTCGACCTTTAGACTATAGTCAGCCCGCCCTAACAGGGTTTACTCTAACTCAGTTATTGAGCCATAAACAAAGGAGTTTTTATGTTAACTGCGGATCAATCTGTACTGGTGATTGTGGATGTGCAAGGTAAACTTGCACAGGTAATGCAGCAATCTTCGGCGCTGCATCATCAGCTCGCTATCTTGATCCAAGGGGCGCAATTATTTGATATTCCAATTTTATGGCTAGAACAACTGCCCGATAAATTAGGTCCGACCTCAGCGCAATTGAGCGAGCATTTATCTAAAACTACCCAAGTGATTGCTAAATCTCACTTTAGCGCATGGCAGTGCCAGGAGTTTCAGCAGCAGTTAACGCGCTTAAATCGCAATCAGATTATTCTCGCGGGCATTGAAACCCATGTATGTGTTTATCAAACCTGTCAGGATTTGTTGGCTAATCGTTACCATGTGCATTTAGTTGCCGATGCGGTGTCATCGCGCATTGAGGCCAATAGAGCCTTAGGCATTGAAATGATGCAAGCCCTAGGCGCTAAACTCACTAACACTGAATCTTGTTTATTTGAATTGCAACATCAAGCGACAGGCGAGCGCTTTAAATCATTACTTAAGTTGATCAAATAGCAATTCTAAATTAAAGCCTTATGGATGATTGTTAGCGCTTTGATACCAAGCAAATGGCTTTTTAGATGTCATATTTAATCCCATGTAACCTTTATCATTGGGCATGATTTGGACTTAAATAATCGCATTTCTTGCGCTAAACACTGCTGCATGCAAACTTAGTTTCTCGATTTATCCTCCCAAGATTGTCAATAAATTGCTGTAAATCTAACCTGTGTATTTTGTATTAAGCTAAACTTACTGATAGTTTTATGGGAAACACAGTATTTCTGTTATTATTTGCAACCAAATAATCATAATTTAATGGATTAGCACTCGCTATCCAAGTTCATTCGCCACAGGTAAAAATATGATTAACCACTTCACCGTCCTCGGTGTTAAAGCCAGTGCCAAAGAAGACGAAATAAAAAAAGCCTATAAACGTTTATCAAATAAGCTGCACCCCGATAAACTGCTTAACGCATCTGAAGAAGAAAAGCATCAAGCTGCAGAGCAGCTACAAAGGGTTAAAAATGCCTATGATGTTTTATCTGATAAAAAATTAAGAACTGCATTTATTAAAGATTTTAATAATGTCATCGTGACCAATCCTACAGCGGCAATGACCGAGCTGTGGGACCAATTTTATTCTTGAGAAACCCATGAGCCAAACACTTAATATCTCACGCATCAATGAGTTAAAAAATAATGCCTATGACAATATCGAATCGTACAACGACCCCGATACCCCTGATGCATTAGCAAAATTCACCAACTCAATGAAAGAGATTTTATTAGCCGATCCGTCGATGCTAGCTGCGGTACCCGAGTATTTACCGGTTGCCTTATTTAATCGCATTCGTTTTTCTGACGAAGCCAAAATGAAATGGGCAGGCTGGATTGATAATGCGGTATTGCCAACATGGGACGAGTTTAAAGTCACGGTGCAGTTCAACAATGCCGATGTGCCATTAGTCCTTGCAGTACGTAAATATTCTGAAGAACTGTTAATTGAAAGCTGCGCCGTGGTTTATCTGCTTAATACTCAAGATAACGTGGTTGCACCAAGTAAGTCTTTTGCTTCATCTGAAGGTGGCAATAGCGACGATGGTTATGACCCATATAATAATGATGACGACAGCCAAAGCGAAGATGAAGAAGGCTATTACGACCAATATGATGAAGAGGAGCGTTAATGAACAATCTTATTGAAATCACTGCTGCTGAGATTAAAGATCTCGCTGATGTTGAGCCACAACAAGCCAGTAAGCGCTTCGAAATCATTGCTAACACAATGAATGATGAGCAGCTTGTTGATGTCATTGAGCATATGGATATCGTTACCTTAACTCAAATCAACAGTCATCATGATATTTCTTGTCCGTCGATCATGTCTGAGCTGATGACCCCAGAGCAGATCCGCGACATCGTATGCCAACAGCCTTTGTATTGGGAAGAGCAGGTTAAAACTAATGTTGATGAGCTAATGCATCATACCTTTGAGTTTTTAACCTACCTTATTCGTATTCAAGGTACTGAAGAAAAACAAGCTGCTATTTTAGAATGTATTGCTGAAGATCCTGCTGGGTTATTTTACTTATCAATTCCCTTTATTGAGTTGATTTTGGCGCCATCAGCCGAGCAAGACCACAACACTATTTTTGATTCTTACGATGACGAAGATGATGGTGAAACAGTGGGTTATAGCAACTGGCAAGCAGATGAAGAAGCCCATAGCCTAGCGATGGATGATCCCCGCAGCCTATTGGCATTAATTCAACAAATTGCGCCTGAAGTGGCCAAGTCGATTAAAAATCTGCTGCGTAATGAAAGTTCTGGTTGGGAACAAATCATCGGTAAATTCGTTAATGAGCTGGTGTTACAAGCAAAAGATAAAAACCAAGTGGCTGATGAGTACGCTGAAGTCGATGATATGTTTACTTTTCTTGATTAAGGAAACCAGTTAATGCAGTTAGCATTACGTGATAACAATCAAGGCCCATACTTTAGTCGGGTACTTGAGTATGGCCGCCGTGAAGCACTATTAACCGATGAGCATGTCACCCAAATAAAATCGAAAGCGATTTTAATGAGTCTTAAACTTGCTGATAAGTTTTATAACAAGCACAAAATGCATTTGCTGGAGCAAGCAGCCCATGATGTCATTGGCGTGGTTAGCCTAGGGCTTATTGCACTAACCGGTCACGAACCCGTTGGCTCAATCAACTTGCTGAAAACCCCTGATGGCATAATGAAATGCTTTCAAAAAGGCTGGAGCATGTTGACCACTGTGAGTAAGCATATGCATGGCAGTGAAAAATCACTCTATGGTGATATCAATCCAATACTCATGGAAAAAATCTCGACCCCGCCAGATACAGATGAGTGGCTAGGTTGGCAAGATTATCAAAAAGCGCTTACTGACCACAGAAGTCAAGAAGCCACGAAAGTATTGCTTGAAACCTTTTACGCTAAAACTGAACTCGATCCATTATTTAGTCTTGGGCTTGAAAGCGTGCTGGCTGAAGCCGTGCTTTATCGCATGATGTTTGATGATGCTCGTGTACGTGAAGACATGAAAAAGCGCCTGCGTAAAATTGCGTTAGACGATAAGTGGTTTAGTGTTGAAGTGATTCAAATTCATACCGACCGCGCGTTGAAACTGTTACCAGATTCATTAGCAGAGGCCATTCGCCAAGACTTAGGTAAACATTTTTACCAAGAGTTATTGCGAACGCTTAAGTTTGCCAAGAAATACCGAGAACTTGCCCTTGGTGATGCCAGTCCTGAAAAGCTTGAGCGTTACGAGCAAAAACATGGCCTACAAAGTGTGTTACTCGGTTGGCAAGACACCTTTGAGTTTTAGTGACACCAAAGACACTAAATAGCGCAATATTAAAGGGTAATAACATTACCCTTTTTTTATGCTTTAAACTTCTGATCTGAATATAAATTTCCAACGTATTATCTAACTCAGTATAACGCGAGCAAGTACCGGAGTTGCCCATGAATAGAGATGTTACTGACAGAAATAGCGCGAGCAGTGTAGCCAAGATCCCCAGTAGTCGTTTATCTCGTTTAGGTAAAATGGGCTCATTAGCATCAAGGGTTGCTGGCAACGTACTGTTTGAAGGCGCCAAACAGCTCAGTAAAGGTCAATCACCTCAGTTGCAACAGCTGGTACTTACTCCCAAGAATATGACTCAAGTGGCTGAAAAGCTCGCTCAACTTCGTGGCGCGGCCATGAAAGTGGGTCAGATGATCTCTATGGATAGTGGTGATTTACTGCCTCCAGAAATCAGTGACATCTTAGCGAAACTCCGCGATGATGCTAAAGCCATGCCCCATAAACAACTGGTTGCGATCCTCAAACAACAATGGGGACAAGATTGGTTAGCTCCTTTTGCCCAATTTGAATTACGCCCTTTTGCAGCCGCCTCTATTGGTCAGGTACATTTAGCCTATCTAGACAGTGGTGAAAAACTAGCAGTTAAAATTCAATATCCCGGTATTAAAGACAGTATCGACAGCGATATTGATAATGTTGCGAGCCTGCTAAAAATGGCGCAGTTAGTGCCCGACCATGTGCAATTTGATAAGTTACTCACTGAAGCTAAAGCACAATTACACCACGAAGCTGATTATCACTACGAAGCTAATTTACTGCAGCAATACTACACTTGGGTCGCTGATACGCCACACTTTGTGGTACCAAGAGTTTATTCGCAGCTTAGCACCGACAGTATTTTAGTGATGCAGTTTATCGAAGGCGTGCCAATAGAATCTGTGCTCAATATGGCGCAAAGCATTCGCGATAAGGTCGCCACCCGGTTACTCAGTCTTTTTTTAGATGAGCTGTTTACCTTTAAGTTAGTACAAACAGATCCCAACTTTGCCAACTTTATGTACCAAGCAGATCCTGACAAAATTGTGCTGTTAGATTTTGGTGCTACCCGCAGCATTTCTGATGATTTATCCAGCGGCTATAACATGTTAATGCAAGGCGCTATGACCAGTGATAGCGCACTCATGACCCAGGCTGCAGCGCAAATTGGTTTTTTTCAAAAACACATTACCCCAGAGCAGCAACAAGTCATTGTCGATATTTTCCATCAAGCCTGTGAGCCATTACGATGTGAAGGGGAATATGATTTTGCCAATAGTAATCTCGCTAAACGCATTACCGACTCAGCCAAGGCCATGAGCACCAAACAAGATGAATGGCACACACCGCCAACCGATGCGATTTTTATCCATCGCAAGTTAGCCGGTATCTACTTACTTGCCTCTCGCATAAAAGCAAAAATTGATGTCAGGCAGCTGTATTTAAGCCATCAAAACAACATCTAGCATTCGCACTTAACGCTGACGTTTATTGCCAAAAGGCTTGTTTAATAATAAAACAGTCCCATATAAGAAAGTGACGTTTATTAAAAAATTTATAAACGCCTTATAATTCAACAAGGAGAGTGACATGTTCAGCCACATCATGATCGGCAGTAACGATATACAAAAATCAAAAGCATTTTACGATGCCACCTTCGCCGTTTTAGGTTACGAACCTGGGGTCATCGATGATAAAGGTCGTTGTTTTTACTTCACTGAAAGCGGTATTTTTGCCATCACTAAACCCATCGATGGCGAACCTGCAACCCACGGCAACGGCACCACTATCGGTTTTAGTGTTAAAGATGCTGCTCAGGGCGATAAATGGCATGAAGTCGGCGCCGCTCATGGCGGCACACCTTGTGAAGAACCGCCTGGAGTACGTTCAAACCCTGCGATGAATTTGTACCTTGCCTATTTACGCGACCCTGATGGCAATAAAATTTGTGTACTGCATCGACTTCCAAAATAATCGCAGTCGTAAATACAAAATAGTAACGACTGAAGTTATTTCTACCGCACGATAAACACTGAAAAATGACTTAAAGTCCAACAATCACATAGCCTTGATACTCGCTATGTGATTGTTAAATTGTCAAAGGCTGACATCAGCAACTCAAATAGCGTCTCTCACTCAAAATAGCTCATAATGCCGCTCAACAAAGGCTCTCATACTGAAGCCTATCAACCTCAAGCGCTACCTGTGTAAAATTAGCCACAATAGTAAGCGGCTACACTATCTTAATAGACTGCACCATCTTAATAGCAATAGGGTAAACTCTAGCCTGTAACCACTTGGACAGAGACTGCATGATGAAATTGGCCATAGCATTATTCCTCGCTTATATTTTACTGTTAGTGCCCAGCACCCACGCTAGCCAAGAACAGTTTAAAAGCGCCACTAATCAGCTTGAACCAACAAAAGGCCAATTATCAGTCAAGCCGTTAATCGACAATGTATTTCAGTTTACCTCTTACTTCCAAACTCAAGATTACGGCTTTGTATCAGCTAATGGCTTAGTGGTTATCGATGGCTCAGAGGCCTACTTGATTGATACCCCATGGACAGAAAAAGATACCATTCAACTGGTGCGATGGATTAAGCAACAAGGCTTTACGCTGCGGGCGAGTATTTCAACTCATTCCCATGATGATCGCGCAGCCGGAATTGGCTACTTAAATACCATAGGGGTTGATACTAACGCCTCTGAATTAACCAATTCATACTTAAAAGCCAATAATAAGCCTTTAGCAAAACAGGCTTTTACAGGCGACAAGTTGCAATTAGCCCACAAGCAGATTGAAGTAAAATATCTCGGTGCAGGCCATACAGAAGATAACCTCGTGGTGTGGCTGCCTGAGTCGAAATTACTATTCGGCGGATGCCTAATAAAAAGTCAAGCTAGCAAAACTATGGGCTATATTGCACAAGCGTCACTTTCTGAGTGGCCAAATACCCTAGATAAAGCCAAAAGCCGTTATAATGATGCAATCATTGTGGTACCAGGTCATGGCAACAATGGCGGATTAGAACTACTCAAGCACACCCAAGAGCTGATTAGTAACCATTTAAAGTAATTTATTGAAAAAGAAGCTGTAGAAGATGCCAACTGATAATAACGCAAGCCATTCCACTACAAACCAGCACTGCTTTGTGCCATTTAACACCAATGTAGATGGATATACATTGCCGGAAAAATTTACTTTCCCCTTTTATTATCAGCCACACCCATTAGCGATTATCGCCGCCGAGCAGCTACAAGAGCATTTACAACAGCAAACAGATTGGCTGCATAATTTTGGCATTACCGATAAAGAACATGATCAGTCAGCACCAACTGAAGCATTGCTTAGAAGAGAAGCATCAAAACACCTTCCTGCCATAGGTAAAATGTTTGGGGTATTAGTGGTCAAAAATACTCAGGGACAACTGGGTTTTTTAGCTGCTTTTTCAGGTAAATTAGCTGATAAAAACCTATGGCCACAATTCGTGCCGCCAGTATTTGATATGCTCAGTAAAGATAGTTTTTTCAAACAAGAAAATATCGAAATCAATCAACTCAATGCCCAGCTGGTTGAGTTAGAAAACGATCCATTATTACAGCAGTTGACCACTAAACTAGCGTTAACGCAGCAGCAAGCTGAAAATGCCATCGCGGCGCAGCGATCGCAAATGATCGAAAACAGAAAGTATCGCAAAGCTCAGCGAGCTCAAGCGCAAAGTCTCAATGAAACTGACTTTAAAACCTTATCAATTGAAATGAGCAGACAAAGCGTTAATGATAAATATTGCTTAGCAGAGCTTAAAGAGCATTGGGAGCGGCAAACTAAACTGGTTGCTGAGCCATTAGCTGAATTAGAACAAGCTATTAGTGCTATTAAACAACAAAGAAAGCAGCTATCTAATGGGCTACAGCATAAGTTATTTAGCCACTATCAGTTTTTAAATGCCCTAGGTGAGAGTAGTGATCTTAATAAGATTTTTAATGATGCGCCCAATCATTTACCACCTGCTGGAGCTGGTGAGTGCGCCGCGCCTAAACTGCTACAATATGCCTTTAAACATAATTTCACTCCTATCACTATGGCTGAGTTTTGGTGGGGCATGTCGCCCAAATCTGAAATTAAACAGCATAAAAACTATTACCCTGCATGCCATGGAAAATGCCGCCCAATTTTAGGGCATATGCTTAAAGGCCTACAGGTTGATGAAAATCCACTACTTAGCAACCCTGCTGAAGGGGTCGAGCTTCCCATCGTTTACCAAGACGATCATATTGTGATCGTGAATAAACCAGCGGAGTTTTTATCTGTGCCTGGTAAAAATATCACCGACTCAGTATATAGCAGAATGAAGCAAGCTTTTCCCCACGCCACTGGGCCACTCATAGTACATCGCCTAGATATGTCGACCTCAGGATTAATGGTTATTGCGCTGTCTAAAGAAGCCAATAAGCATTTAGTGCAGCAATTTATCAGTCGTACTGTCACCAAGCGTTATATCGCTAAGATCGATGGGGTCCCACAGCTTGATCGCGGCGATATTACACTGCCATTAAGAGTAGATTTAGACGATAGACCAAAGCAACTTGTCTGTTATTCACACGGAAAAAATGCACAAACCCATTGGCAAAAAGTACAGGAATTAAACAACTCTTGCTTAATTCACTTATTCCCCAAGACAGGCAGAACTCATCAATTAAGAGTCCATTGCGCCCACGCCAAAGGCTTGAACATGCCAATTTTAGGCGATGATTTATATGGAAAAAATGCACAAAGACTGCATTTACATGCTCAATTGCTGTCGATTATTCACCCTAATACAAATCACAGAATAACCTTTGAAGTTAATGCTGACTTCGAATAATCACAATATAAAACAATAGTTTTAAACAACTGAATGAATTAGTGTCAATTTTCTGTCTATTTGGCACTGATAAAAACTCTTAAAAATCCCCATTTCCAAGTGGAAATGTTAATCAATATCAGTTAATGTAATAAGTTCGTACGATATGCGATTTAATTGATAACAACCCAATAAGCTAACGTTTTCTACGTTATAAATTTTAGCCTTCCTACAAGCTGTTGATTAAATTAATAAAACTTTGGCTTACTGCACTATTTAAGGAAAAAAGTGGACTATGAAAGAGTGGTATTTCTCAAATAATGGTGAGATCAGCGGACCATTAAGGCTGGCAGAATCAAATAAGTTTATTGCGTCAAATCCAAATGTTTATGCTTGGCATCCTTCTTATGCGCAGTGGGTTCCTGTAAGTGATATAGAAGAGTTCGATGTTATTGGCTCTCCACCACCTGCACCGGCGGAAATCCCGCAACAACTGATAGAGCATTTCACAGCTAAAGAGCGTGAGCTAAATGCTGCGCTAGGCCGAATAGATAATACGATTCAAACTATCAGTAGTTCAATGGCAGATATTGATCGCGACACCAATCGCTTTAAACAAACCACCAAAGATTTAAACGATAAAGTAGAAGCAACGTTAAAAAGCGTTAATGAGCAATATGCTGCATTACAGAAGACTCTTGCTGGTGTTAACTGATTGAGTAAAGAAACCTTATTACTCTGATTTGCATATAACATTTGTTTATAACTAAAACATTAAGAATACGATTATGAAAAAATGGTTTTTTTCCAAAAATGGCAAAATAACTGGGCCATTTACAGAAGTTGAAGCAAAAGAATTTTTACTCAGTGATGGTAACTGTTATGGATGGCACCCATCATTCACTCAATGGAAACCTGCAAGCAGCATTCCCGAATTTGCCGCCTTTGTTCCAGCAGTGACACCACCAGCTGAAATACCTCAAGCATTAATCGCCGAATTTGCAGCTAAAGATAAAGCATTACAAGCAAAAATACTTAGCATGGAAGAAAGCGTTATTTCTACCAAGGCCTACCTGCTTGAGTTTGAGCAAGAAATTACTAATTATAAAAAATTAACGAATAATCTAAATGATGAAGTTAAAAATAATATTAGTCCTTTTGAAAACAAATATAATTCGCTACAAAACTCATTTGACGAATTAGTTAGTGCGTTATCAATTGCTAAAACTGAAGTTAATGAAGCTGTTACTGAATTTAATCAACGAGTCAACAAACGGCTTGCTGAAAGCGGCACCGATACTAAAGCCGTTACCGCAGCTCCTGTAGCTAAAGATGCTGCAGTAAGTTCGGCAGCTTTATCTGTTGATAATGTCTCTGCAATCAGTGATCAAATTCAAAAAGCACTTGCTGAAAGCATGATGTCAGCAGTAGAAGACGTCAACAACTCAGAACTGACAGCGAAGAAATCGTTAGATCCTGTTGCCGTAGCACCTAAAAAAGCTAAAGCAAAAATTGATAAAATAGAATTCTCTGAAGACATCGCTGAAGATACTCAATCTGAAGCTGAAGAAAAAGCGGCTGGTCTATCTGGCGTGAGTAATATCTTCAAATCTGTCTTCAAGGGGGATCCTAAGACACCGCCAAAAAAGTCAGAAACGCCGGATGATGCAGATCAACTGGTGAAATCAACGAATGCTAACAGCAATGATAAGAAAGCTACTGATAAAAAAGAAGAAGTTGTAGAAACTGAAGATGAAAAAGAAGCCAGAATGAGACGTCGTAGAAGACGTACACATTACATTGCTTCTTAACATTTACAGCTACTGAGGTAATGATATTTAACTGCTGATAGTTGCACCGAATTGAATATCAAAACGGCCTATTTATTAAATAGGCCGTTTTTTATTGAATCGAGTTCGTTGGAATAGTCTTAACAGAGGTGACTCAATGCAGTATTCAGCGACTCAACTTTCCGAGTTGAACATTTGCAATGATTATCACTGTAATCGAATACAAAAATGTCCGCTCACTGCTGCAATCACCTTGTAAATGTCGCTTGGATATTACTCACTGCATATGTTGGCAAAGGTTGCTTGAGTTAGCGTTTGCAAATCTGCTGGCGCCAATGAGATTTCTAAGCCCCTGCGACCCGCGCTCACGTACATGGTATTAAGCTCCTTGGCAGAGCTATTTATCACGGTTTTTAAACACCGTTTTTGTCCTAATGGGCTCACTCCACCAAATACATAACCGGTGGTTTTTTCCGCTAGCCCTTTATCCGCCATGACCGCTTTTTTACCACCAAGAGCTTTAGCAAGTAATTTAAGGCTCAACATTGATGTCATGGGCACAACCGCAACGGCCAATTCCTTGCTGTCTATTGTAACCACTAAAGTCTTAAACACTTGGCTCGCTGACACGCCAAGTTTTTCTACCGCTTCATCACCATAGGACTGGGCATTACTATCATGCTCATATTCATGGATAGTGTGAGGAGTTTTATGTTTTTTGAGGGTGTTAATCGCTGGGGTCATAGTGTCTGTAATAAATCCGTAAATAAGACCACCTAATGCTGTGATCTTTTAGCTGTTAGTATCTGTGATTTGTTGATATTCAAAACTGGTAATTTCAAAAGGATTGCCATCGGGATCTGCAAAGTAAATTGACCAGGTAATTTCATGATCGCTTTCAGTATATTTTATCTTATTCTCAGCAAGTTTTTGTTTCCACATCTGGTAATTATTAGCATCCACCCCAAAAGCGACTGTGGTAAATTTAGGCTTAATACTTTCAAAAAGCGCTAAATGAATATCACCATGCTCGATAGTTAGCGGGCCGTCGCCTTGACTCCAAAAGGCTAACGCTTCGACCAGCCTAAAACCCAGCACTTGTTGATACCAAGCGAATGCCTTTGCCCTATCCCTGACATAAATATGAATATGGTCAACCCGAGTCAGTTTAGGGCCAGTTTGACTGAGTTTTGGCTCATTAGAAACAGACATATTAACTCCGATTAATCCACGTTGGTGCACCAAACTCAGTCAATTGCTTATCGACTAGCACAATTGCATCATCATCTGAACAACACAGCAATGCTTGCTGTTTAGCTAATGGCAGCGACTTAAACAGTGATTGCGTTTGTGCGTCATTAATCTCTGTGGCCGATAGGTGCGGCACAAATAAAAATGGCACTAAGGCTAAAGCGCTGGTATCAATTAATCCCACTTGATTACTATCACCACATAAAGGCGCTGTATCAATTGATGGCGTCATTATCATCGCCCCAGCACTGATCCCAATAATCGCAGTACTAGTTCCTGCACTCTGTTTTACAGGACGATCAATTCTAAGGCGATCAATTTCCGGGCTATCTTGACTTATATCACCCAGTGCCAGTTGATAGAGTAACTTATCTAGCCCACGCTGCTTTAACCAGTATAGGAAACGATAAGTATCGCCACCGGATAAATATATTAGCCCTGCTTGGCGTAAAATACGTTCCGACTCGGTGGTATAACCATCTTCAAGATCAATATAGTTAACCTTGTCAAAGCCAAGGCCCTTAAACATGGCAGCTACTGGCGCAAAATAGCTTCGCTGAGCATCTGGCTCAGATGCTATATAAACTACGCCAGCTTGCTTTTCAGCAATCGACAATGTCGCCACCATAGCTGCTATCGCTTGCTGGGATGCTATTGATGTTGCATCACTTAATAATGCTAATTTCATTGATCTTGTAAGTCCGTTTACTGTTTTGCATTTATGTCACATTTTGCCGAATAGCTAGACTGCTTAGTCGTCTGCTAAAGCATCAAACTGCTGTCTTTTCTCGTCCATAAACTGCTGCATCGCTGCAGGATCTTGCATCAAATGCGCCATTTGCGACATCACTAACATGTGTGGGGCATCTTGCTGCTGAAACATCGCCATAGCGTGCATTTTACTTTGCGCGACCATTTGCTCGAATGTCTCTGCGCGAAATACTTCATCACAAGCGCCACCAAGCTGTTTACAGGTCATTGTTTTCATCATTATCTCTCTTTTTAAATTATTAAAATTCTGTTGTATTAAGCACTTTGGCTTGCATAATGTTACCAAGGGTAAAGCAACAAATAAATTTGATTAATAATCAAACCCTAGCTGCGCTTTAATGCCATCATTAAAAGCGTGTTTTATCGGTTGAACTTCGGACACTGTATCGGCAAGTTCAATGATTTCACGATGGCAGGCACGGCCGGTAATGATAACATGTTGCATGGCTGGGCGATTTTTTAACGCATTCAGTACCCGCTCAACCTCTATGTAGTGATAGCTCACCATATAAGTTAACTCATCTAATAGCACTAAATTAACTGACTCATCTTGTAAGAGTTTTTCAGCTTCAAGCCAGGCTTCCATCGCCGCTTGAGTGTCTTTTTCTTTATCTTGGGTTTCCCAGGTAAAGCCTGTGCCCATGACATGAAACTCAACCCCTGCGCCTTCTAACAGATTGCGCTCGCCACAGGCCCAAGTGCCTTTGATAAATTGCACCACTGCGGCTTTGTGTCCATGGCCGACGGCGCGGGCTACTGAGCCAAAACCTGAAGTCGATTTACCTTTACCGTTACCAGTAAGCACTAGCAAAATGCCTTTTTCATCTTGGGCGGCAGCAATTTTTGCATCAACCCCTTGTTTTACTTTTTGCTGACGCGCTTTATGGCGATCGGCTTTAGTGGCATCGATATTACTGGTTTGGCTCTGGCTTTCGTTTTGGTTTTCATTATCACTCATGAGAGACTTCCTGTTAATTTATCCATATCTAAATGCGCTTCAAGCACATCTGCTAATCGTTCTAATTGTTGTTCACGTATTTGGTTTATATCAATGCTTTTGGCTTGAGCAAGCCCTGCCCACTGCAATATAAGCTCACAGGCATCTGGGCTATCAAATAAACCATGAACATAGGTTGCCAAAATTTGGTTATCATCACTGAGTAGGCCTTCTGCGTACTGCGTATCACTCTGCTGTGATGTGAGACTGATAGGCGCTAGCAAATCTGCAGAAGTTAGCTTTTGAGTCACCCCGCAGTGAATTTCATAACCTTCAATGCTTGCTTTAGCTTGATTAAGCCCTAAGTGACCACTTACTTTACATAGGGTTTTATCTGCCGTCAGTGTGGTTTCAATGGGCAGTAAGCTTAAGCCTTTACTGCTACCTGCCACATCTTCAATGGCATCGGGGTCATGAATATATTGGCCTAACATTTGATAACCACCACAAATGCCTATGACTTTACCGCCATAACGTAAGTGCTTATTAACCTCAAGATCCCAGCCTTGTTGACGCATAAATTCTAAATCTGCTCTGACATTTTTACTGCCTGGTAATATGATTAAATCCACTTTGGGGAAATCTGGATTACTGGATTGGGTTTGCAGGCTAAGATAATGAAACTCAATGTAAGGGTTCAAGCGTAAAGGGTCAAAGTCGGTATGATTACTGATCCTTGGAAAAACTAACACCAGCACTTTGAGCTTATGATTGATAATGGCTAAGTCCTTTTCCGAACCTGTGACTTTCCCATGGGAGTCAATCAGCGCATCTTCAGCATCTAAATGTAAATCATGTAAGTAAGGCAAAACCCCAAATACCGGTTTTTGGGTGTAGTTTTCCAGCCAGTCGATGCCAGATTGTAATAGGCTAATATCGCCACGAAAGCGATTAATCACAAAGCCTTTAACTCTTTGTTGCTCAGATCCACTGAGCAGTGACAAGGTGCCCACAAGGTGGGCAAATACGCCGCCTTTATCAATATCAGCAATAATAATGACAGGGCAATCGACCGCTTCAGCAAAGCCCATATTGGCGATATCCCCTTCGCGCAAATTGATTTCTGCAGGGCTACCTGCCCCTTCAACTACCACCAGCTGATATTGCTGGGTCAAGCGCTCAAAAGACTGTAATACCGCATCCATAGCGAGGGTTTTATAGTTACGGCTTTCCGGGCCAAAAAAAGCTTTTGCCTCTAATGTGGTCAAGGCTTTACCGTGAATAATCACTTGGGAGCCAGTATCACTACTTGGCTTTAATAATACTGGATTAAAATCCGTATGCAGCGCAAGCTTACACGCCACGGCTTGCAATGCTTGGGCGCGGCCAATTTCGCCGCCATCTGCGGTAACTGCGCTATTTAATGCCATATTTTGTGGTTTAAATGGCGCCACCTTAGTACCTTGGCGAGCAAATACCCGACAAAGACCCGCAACTAGGGTGCTTTTACCCGCATCTGATGTGGTGCCTTGCACCATTAAGGTTTTAGCCGCTCCAGCTTGATAGCTATGGCCAGAACTGCCCGTATTGCTTGTGCTAGTTTTAGTTTGGTTTTTAATTTGCATCATGGTTGATTTTTATCTGTCATTTAAGCTGCTATGGCGTGACATTAGAGAAAGTGAATGAGGTATTGGCAGTGTTAACCATGCTTATACAATCGCTGTTGTAAGAATATAGCTTAGCCATAGGTTTAGCGTTTAAGCTCAACGGGTAAGCCTGCAACCACTAAGGTGACCTTGTCAGCGATTTTAGCAATAGCTTGGTTTAACCAACCGGCTTCATCAGCAAAACGACGGCTTAATTCTCCAAGTGGCACAATGCCTGAGCCCACTTCATTGCTGATTAATATCACCTGCGCTTCAAGAGTGGGTAAACATGCCAATAACGCCTGCTTTTGCTGTTGCCATAATTCATCAACACCATCACGGTGGGTCTCTTCACTGGCCACAAGATGATTAGTTAAATACAGCGTGAGGCAATCGACAAACAATACCGTATTCGGGGAGTCATATTTAACTAAGGTATGAGCAATGGCTAGCGACGTTTCAACCAGCTGCCAATCAATATTTGAGTTATCTCTGTCTTGTTGGTGACGTAAAATTCGCTGCTTCATCTCATCATCAAGTGCGGTGGCGGTGGCGATATAGACGCAACGATGCCCTTGCAAAGCGAAAGGCTCAGCAAGGGATTCACCATAACGGCTTTTACCTGAACGGGCACCACCAAGCACCAGATGGATCATGCAGTTTTTCCTTTATTAACATTCATCTAAGCTAAAATTTTTACTTCAAAAATTTAATTTAGCCCTATGACTAAAATTGCGCCATAACACAGTAGTTCAGCAATCTGTTGTGCAGCGCCTAACGTGTCACCGGTATAGCCGCCAATTTGACGATTACCGCCCCATATCAAGGCTTGTCGTAATAACACTAATAGCAATAACAAGCCAAAGGCGACTACGCCGTTTAAGCAGGCTAGTACCACAAAGCCACTTAAGCATAAAATCAATAAATCATTGATGTGCTGATGCTGCGCCAGAGGTTTTGATTTGCTGCCATCATCTTCAGTAACATATTGGCCTGAAAAGATAATGCTCCCTGCTAACACGCGGCTTAAACCATGGGCAACAACAATGGCGACGACCGCATTAATCGGGCTATAAAGGGCAATTTCGACTAACAATTGCCACTTTAATAATAGGCAAAGCACTAAGGCTAAGGTGCCATAAGTGCCTATTCTTGAATCTTTCATGATGCGCAGCTTGTCAGCAACTTTCCAGCCACCACCAAAACCATCAGCGGTATCAGCAAGGCCATCTTCATGAAAGCCTCCTGTGACTAATACGCCGGTTATCATCGCCAAGATCACCGCAACCCCATTAGGCAACACAAACTGACTCACCCAAAACACCGCTGCGCTTATGCTGCCAACAAATAACCCTATTACGCCAAAATAACGGCTAGCTTGATTAAGCTTTTCACTGTCAAACTCAACCCAAGCTGGCACAGGGATTCGAGTGAAGAAACTTAACGCAATAAGCAATAAATTCAGTTGTTTTTTTAGTGTACTTCCACTTTTAGGCGCTTGATAATCAGTTTCATCAGACTGATTTTTTGCCCCCTCAGATGACGACTGTTGCTCCATGACGTTTCCTTTAATTGCCTATCACAGCTAATTGGCTATCACAGCGTTAATATTTACTGCGTTATTTACTTCTCGATTTACTTCTCGATTCGCAGCGCAATTACACCACTGACTTTACGCCGGCATTTTCAAAACTAGCCATATCATTGTAGAAGTTCACCGCCGCTTCAATGATTGGCAGTGATAGCGCAGCGCCTGTACCTTCACCTAGTCTAAACCCTAATTGCAATAATGGTTTAGCATCCATTGCGGCTAGCATTTTAATATGGCCTTGCTCATCTGATTGGTGAGCAAAAATTAAGTAATCTTTTACATCAGGGTGTAATTTAACTGCGGCTAATGCCGCTGCGGTTGCAATAAAGCCATCAATAACCACCAGCATCTTTTTCTCAGCGGCCGCTAAAATAGCGCCTGTCATTTGCACAATTTCAAAGCCGCCAACACAGGCAAGTACATTAACCGGATCGGTAAATTTACTTCTATGCAGGTTAAGCGCTACCCCCAATAACTCGGTTTTAAGAGCAAAGGCTCTATCATCAATCCCCGTACCTCGGCCGACACACTCTTTAATATCTAAGCCTAATAATGCGGCCATAATCGCCGCAGCTGACGAGGTATTGCCAATGCCCATTTCACCAAGCGCAATCAGGTTACAACCTGAATCATAGTGACGTTGCACCACTTCACTTGCATAGCTAAAGCCATCTTTAACCGCTAATAAACTCATGGCCGCTTTTTGATGAATTGCTTGAGTGCCATTGCCTAAACGATGCTGAGTAATACGAGGGGCATCAACTGGCTGCAACATGCCGCAATCAATCACTTCAAGGTTTAAACCCATTTGACGGCAAAAGACATTAATCGCAGCGCCGCCATTGGCAAAGTTAGCCACCATTTGTTGAGTAACTTCACTGGGGGCAATCGATACCCCATGAGCAGCAATACCATGATCGCCAGCAAACACCAACATAGCAGGCTTATTAATACTCAACTTATGCCTAATATTGTACTTTGGTTTCATATTAGCTTGTGGCGTTAGTTGCACTTGCGCAATCTGCATTGCTAGCGTTTCGAGTAACCCTAGCGCCCCTAGCGGCTTAGTTTTCTGATTAATTTTATGCTGTATTTGATCATCAAATTTATGACTAACTGGATCTACCGCAAACATCCCTTACTCTCCAAAACTGCAATCTCATCGACGATGACGTAATACAAAAAGAAAAAATACACTACCAATTGCGGCAGTGATAATACCTACCGGCAACTCTTGGTTGCCTAATAAACAACGGGCTAATACATCAATCCATACCATAAATATGCCGCCGACTAATGCCGTCATCATAATAGGTTGTTGCCCAGGATAGAGCAGCCGCACGGTATGAGGGATCATCAAGCCAACAAAGCCAATGCCGCCGCAACTTGCCACCAGCGTGGCGGTGATTAATGAACACAAAATAAGCATAGCTAAGCGAATTTTGGCGACGTTAACCCCTAAGGAGTGCGCCGTTTCATCCCCCGCTTGAATGGCTAATACCTGACGCTTAAAAGCTAAAATAATTAATATGCTGCAAACTACCACCACAGATGGGATAACCAGGCCTGCCCAGCTAGCTTTAGCAAAGCTGCCCAAACTCCAAAATAATACTGAAGCCGCCGCTTGAGGGCTTGAAAAATACAGTACCAAACTGGTTAGCGCGCCGAACATGAAAGAGGTGGCCACCCCAGACAATAGCATCCGCTCAACTTGGCTAGCACGACCAAAACCAGATAAACCTAATACCAACAGCACAGATAAACTCGAACCAATAAAAGCGCCAATTGGTAAACTAATGGATGACCAAGACCACCAGGCATCATTACTGAATAAGCCTGAACTTAAAATGGCATTGGCAAGATGACCAGAAGACTCTCCTAACCATTGCAGCACTAAGCCTTGGCTGCCAAAAAAGCTCAGCACTAATACCGCCCCAAATGACGCCCCAGAGCTAATACCAAATAAATAGGGATCCGCCAACGGGTTACGTGTCACCGTTTGCAATACACTGCCCGCAAGCGCCAAACCTGCGCCTGCCACAAAGGCTAAAATAATTCTTGGAAAACGCAGCTCAAACACAATCCGCTGCGTTAGTGAATCTGTTTCACCTGTACCTAATGCCAAATTAGCAAACAAGCTAACGACTTGTTCAAAACTGATATTAGCAGCGCCGAAACTTGCCGCGGCGATTGGAGTAACTAAGGTCACTATGGCAGTAACAAACAGCAGTAGCTTATGCTTAAAACTTAAACTCATCTGCTTTGCTAGCTTCACTGATTGTGTGGCATCAATGGCTGTCATTTATCGCCCTGCCCGTGGTTTGATTGGCCATGTTTTTGTTCAGAGCTTGGATATGCGTTTTGCTGCGAGCTTTGACAAGTGTTTTGATTAGCATTGTCATAATGACTTTGATAACCATAAAAATAAGTAATTAACGGTTTACCGTGCTGTGGGTGACTTGATATTTGGCAGCAAACATCAAACACGTTCCCCAAAATGGTTTCTGTTAATACTTCATCAGGTAAACCTTGAGCGATGCACTTTCCTTGATCAAGTAACAGCAATCTATCGCACATTGCGCTGGCTAAATTAAGATCGTGAATAGAGGCAATCACGCTAATGCCAAGTTGCCTAACCAACTCAAGAATTTGGATTTGATAGCGAATATCTAAATGATTAGTCGGCTCATCAAGGATCAATAACTGCGGCTTTTGCACGATAGCCCGTGCAATTAATGCCCGCTGTTTTTCACCGCCAGATAACTGCTCATATTGCTGCAAGGCTTTGTGCTCAAGACCCACTTTAGCCAGCGCCTTGGCAATATCATCTGCATCTGCTTGGGTATTGGTTTCAAAAAGGCCTTTATGGGGCGTTAAGCCCATAGAAACCAGTTGATGGGTGGTCATATCAAAATAATGGGGTGACTCTTGCTGCACAACGGCAACCTTAGTGGCCAATTGTTTATGAGAAAAACCATTAATATTATCGCCAAATAAGCTGATTTTGCCAGCATCAGGGGTGATATAGCGATACAAGCAGCGCAGTAAGCTGGATTTACCCGCACCATTAGGGCCAATAAGCCCTAGCATTTCACCACGTTGCAAGGCAAAACTGACTTGAGAAAGGATCTCATTGTCTGCAACTGACCAGCTTAGCTGATCAACTGTTAATGCCGCAGTAGTCAAGATACTACCCCTGCGGTTATCCAAGAGGCATGTTTAGCCACATCTGGGGTTTTAATACTGATCACGATACAAACTCCGCCTGAGTTACCCGCTCAAGTTGTTGTTAGGTGCTGCTAATTCAGCAAGAAAAACTAAGCTAGGTATCTGACTTAATGGCATTCATTAATCACTTATCTTACAAGTGATGAGATGCTATTTTACAGTTGCGGGTACAGTTCGAGCTAAACAGCATTTAGGCTAGTTCTCGATTCCCTACTCATTTAGCGAACCGCTTGATACTGGTGTTGCTTAAAGCATTTCACACAAGCACTCAACTGCAGCTAAATTGACTTAATTTGAAATTTTATTGCACTTAATAAATGCGGCTTATATTGTACGGTATATCTGCCTAAGTGAAGTTAGTTTTTTCTGCTAATTTTAGGCTAAAACTAATTATTCCAGTTTAAACGATAGACGGGTTTAGTCGATTTATCATCAGCTTCAGGCCAAAACACATCAATGGTTACCGTCGCGGCATAATCTATATTCAGTTGTCCATATAGCCCTTTACAGCGCTCAAGCCCTAACACCAAAGCGATAATATGACGGATAACTCCACCGTGAGTCACTACCAGAGCAGTGGCTGATGCTGTTGCCTTAGCACTATTAGCCTCAGCAGTATGAGCTTTAGCCAAGTTGTAAGCTTGCAAGGTTATTTGCGCAAAAGCCTGCGCCACCCTTTGTTCAAATTCAGCCATGGGCTCAGCTTGGGGCGCGCCATGCTCCCAAGGGTTATCCCAATAGGCGTCTAACGCTTTAGCGCTATGCTGATAAAGCTCTGCAAAGCTTTTTCCGTCCCACAAGCCAAAATCAATTTCCTGTAATTGAGACATTATCTCAACCTGTAAAGCTAAATCAGCACTCACTTGGTTTAACTGCTGCGCTAATTCAGCGGCAAACGCATGGCAGCGCACCAAAGGCGAACTGTATAGCTGCAGTGATGGCAAACAACCTAATAGCCCTAGCTTAGCCGCACTCTGGTGCATGTTCGTTAGCCCCAAATCAGTTAGCGCCACATCGGTTTTACCCCGCAAAATACTGTCGCCCTCACATTGGCCATGGCGTAACAATATTATCTTAGCTTGCTTCATCTAAGGAGACTCCATCGGCCGTTTCAATTGGCTTATGTTTTTAGTGTGAGCAATGGGCTTGCTCTTACAATCTATTTAAACGTATTATGGACGTCTATACGTTTAAATGTCCAAACAAAATATTTTAAGATGAATTTTATTACAGGGGATTTCGCATTATTCTGCCCTATAAAAGCATAAATAAAGGTATGCTTATTTCATCTAAAACCGTTAACACAATCCACTAACTACTTAAGTTAGCGTGTTATTTAACGCTCGATTAAGTGATTAGCATAAAAGCAATTAAGGTAATACGTTATGGCGAAGTCGACTTCCTACAGTCAGGTACTTGAACAACTTACAAATACGCTAAAACAGCGCATAGTTATCCTCGATGGTGCCATGGGCACAATGATTCAAGACTACAAACTGGAAGAAGAAGACTACCGTGGTGAGCGTTTTAAAGACTGGCACTGTGACGTAAAAGGCAACAACGACATGTTGGTGCTAAGCCAACGCCAAATCATTAAAGATATCCACACTAAATACCTGTTAGCGGGTGCTGACATTATTGAAACCAATACCTTTAATGCCACCACGATTGCTATGGCCGATTACGACATGCAGTCGTTGTCAGCAGAAATTAACCTTGAAGGCGCCAAAGTTGCCCGTGAAGCCGCTGATGACGTTACTGCGCAAACGGGTATTAAACGCTATGTTGCAGGAGTGCTTGGGCCAACCAACCGCACTTGCTCTATCAGCCCAGATGTGAACGACCCCAGTTTTCGTAATATCAGCTTTGATGAGTTAGTCGAAGCCTATGTTGAATCAACCCGTGCATTAATTGATGGCGGCGCAGATATCATCATGGTCGAAACCATCTTTGATACCCTCAACGCCAAAGCCGCATTATTTGCCATCGAATTAGTGTTTGATCAAATTGGTGATCGTCTACCTGTGATGATTTCAGGCACCATTACTGATGCTTCAGGTCGTACCCTAACTGGGCAAACCACCGAAGGCTTTTACAACTCACTGCGCCATATCAAACCATTATCCATTGGCCTTAACTGCGCCCTTGGCCCAAAAGAGTTGCGTCCCTACGTTGAAGAGTTATCACGGATTGCAGAATGTTATGTTTCTGCCCACCCTAACGCTGGCTTACCTAATGAGTTTGGTGGTTACGATGAAACCCCAGAAGAAATGGCCGAAGTGATCAGTGATTGGGCACGGGAAGGCATGCTCAATATTGTGGGTGGCTGTTGTGGTAGTACACCAGCGCACATTAGTGTTATTCGCGATGCCGTTATCAGCCATGAGCCACGTGTCATACCTGATATTCCCGTTGCCTGTCGCTTATCAGGGCTTGAGCCATTAACCATTGATGGCAACTCATTATTTGTTAACGTCGGCGAGCGTGCCAACGTTACAGGTTCAGCCAAGTTCCTGCGCTTAATCAAAGAAGAAAAGTTTGAAGAGGCCCTAGATGTCGTGCGTGAGCAAGTTGAAAACGGCGCACAAATCATCGATGTCAACATGGATGAAGGTATGCTTGATGGCGTCGAGTCGATGAAAAAGTTCTTGAACTTAATCGCCTCAGAGCCTGATATTTCTCGGGTGCCTATCATGATCGACTCATCAAAATGGGACGTGATTGAAGCTGGCCTTAAATGCGTTCAAGGCAAGTCGATTGTTAACTCCATTTCGATGAAAGAAGGTGAACAAGCCTTTATTCAGCAAGCCACCTTAGTGAAACGCTATGGCGCAGCCGCTATTGTGATGGCATTTGATGAAGATGGCCAAGCCGATACCCGCGCCCGTAAAACCGAAATCTGTACCCGCGCCTATCGCATACTGGTTGATGTGGTTGGCTTTGCCCCAGAAGACATCATTTTCGACCCGAATATATTTGCCATTGCCACCGGCATTGACGAGCACGATAACTACGCCGTCGATTTTATTGAGTCCATTAAAGACATTAAAGCCACTCTACCCCATGCAATGATTTCTGGCGGTGTGTCAAACGTCTCGTTCTCGTTTCGTGGTAACAACCCAGTCCGCGAAGCCATTCATGCGGTGTTTTTATACCACGCGATTCAAGCGGGCATGGACATGGGTATCGTTAACGCAGGTCAGTTAGCCATATTTGATGACATCGACAAAGACTTAAAAGAAAAAGTCGAAAATGTGGTACTGAATTTACCTTGCCCCGTTGCCGACTCAAGCAATACTGAGCAACTACTAGATGTTGCTGAGCGTTTTCGTGGTGACGGCAAACAAGTGGCTAAAAAGGAAGACTTAGCTTGGCGTAGTCTGCCCGTTAATGAGCGCTTATCCCACGCCTTAGTGAAAGGCATTACTGAGTTTATCGACCAAGACACCGAAGAAGCGCGCGCCGCTGCCACCCGCCCACTTGATGTGATTGAAGGGCCATTAATGGATGGGATGAATGTGGTCGGTGACTTATTTGGCTCAGGCAAAATGTTTCTGCCGCAAGTCGTTAAATCAGCCCGGGTAATGAAAAAAGCCGTGGCTTATTTAAACCCATACATTGAAGCGGAAAAAGTTGAAGGTCAATCAAACGGTAAAATTTTAATGGTTACCGTAAAAGGTGACGTGCACGATATTGGTAAAAACATTGTCGGCGTGGTGCTAGCCTGTAACGGCTTTGAAGTGTTCGACCTAGGCGTCATGGTGTCAGTTGAAAAAATCCTCGAAGCCGTAAAAGAGCACAATATTGATATTATTGGTATGTCAGGGCTTATTACCCCAAGCCTTGATGAAATGGTACATAACGTCAAAACCTTCCACCGAGAAGGGTTAACCATTCCGGCGATTATTGGTGGTGCAACCTGCTCGAAAATTCATACCGCAGTAAAAATTGCCCCACATTATCCACATGGTGCAATTTACATTGCCGATGCCTCGCGCGCAGTGCCTATGGTGTCAAAACTGGTAAATAACGACACTCGCCAGCCCACCATTGATGCAACCTATGCTGAATACGACATCATGCGTGAAAAGCGGTTATCACAAACCAAACGCAAAACCATAGTGTCAATTGACGCTGCCCGTGAAAACCGCTGTAAACACGATTGGGATAACTACACCCCATTTAAACCGAACAAATTGGGCCGCCAAGTATTTGATGATTACCCACTAGAAGATCTAGTGGATCGCATCGATTGGACGCCGTTTTTCAGAAGCTGGGAGCTGCATGGTCACTTCCCTGAAATTTTAGATGATAAAATTGTCGGTGAAGAAGCCCGTAAGCTCTATGCCGATGGTAAAGCCATGCTTGAAACCATCATCAGTGAAAAATGGCTTACTGCCAAAGCGGTCATTGGCTTATTCCCTGCCAATACCGTTAACCATGACGACATTGAGCTATACACAGATGAAACACGCACCACGGTTGAAATGACCACCCATCACTTGCGGATGCAGCTTGAACGTGTGGGCAATGACAACTTCTGTTTATCTGATTTTGTCGCGCCAAAAGACTCAGGCGTCGCCGACTACATGGGCGGCTTTGCTGTCACCGCAGGCCACGGCATTGATGAACATGTGGCACGTTTTGAAGCCAACCATGATGACTACAACGCCATTATGCTTAAGTGCCTAGCCGACCGTTTAGCTGAAGCCTTTGCAGAGCGTATGCATGAACGGTTACGAAAAGAGTTTTGGGGTTACGCTGCAGATGAAGTATTGGATAACGAAGCCCTTATTCGTGAAAAATACAAAGGTATTCGCCCAGCACCTGGTTACCCAGCCTGTCCTGATCATACTGAAAAAGGCTTGTTATGGGATTTACTAAAACCCGATGAAACGATTAACCTTAATATCACTGAAAGTTATGCCATGTTTCCAACCGCTGCGGTATCAGGTTGGTACTTTGCTCACCCGAAATCACGTTACTTTGGGGTGACCAATATTGGCCGCGATCAAGTTGAGGATTATGCCAAGCGTAAAGGCATGACATTGGCTGAAGCGGAGAAGTGGTTGGCACCCGTGTTGGATTATGATCCTGAGTAAGAGTGACCCTGAATAGAGAGTGATCCTGAGTAATCATAAGGTTACTCTTTAGGTTTCCAAACTTCGTTTGGATTAAAAATGTGGCCACTAGGCCACATTTTTTATACCTGGCGTTTAGCCTTTAAGGTATCGGCTATTATTCTAAAATCGCACCTTCATGGTTATCAATTGCCTGCCGCAGGCTTTCGTGCAAGCACAGCTGTGACACGCTGCACTCTTTATATAAGTCAAAAGGTCCCTGAAAGCTCGGCCATGACGAATAACATCCTTGTTAAACGGCCAGTTCGGCATCCATGCCGCTCGCTCAGAACGTTTCACACTGTGAAACTTCGCCATATCATGGACGGTCACAGCCGCGCTTACACCTGATATTCAATCTCTTCGATTTGGGTTTATTTGTGGCGATTGAGTATTTACTTTGATTCTGACCCAACATATTCAGTTACGTAGTCAGAAAACGGTATTACTTCAACACCTATCATTTTTGAAAGGTATTCTTCGAAAAATACCCGATGAGATGCACCTACAATAATGACAATTCGTCCGCCAATCTCACTCGCAACCACTCTCATGATGTGAGACACCATATTTAGGTTTCTAACTTCCCATAAAGCAACTCTAGCTAACGCAGGTTCAACATCTAAATCTTTATCAACAAACATACTCCACTCTTGCCCAATAACTTGAGAGCTTTGTTCAGGGCTATTCAACCAAAGGTATAAAGGCAGCCAATCCCCTGTTTGTATTGCGTGTTTTTGCAAAGCTTGAGATTTAGTTATAAACGTACTTTTTTGAAGTTCATTTCCTGCTTGGGATTTACTATAAGATGGCATTAACCTTTTAACCATGTCTTGATACATATCTTTATCAAGATGGTCATCAATAGGGTAGATCGTATTTATGCCCTCACTTAAAGCTAAGTTAATTGCGATATTGAGTGTTTCATTATTTTTTGTAGCACGCGCATTAAGATAGGCTTTTAAATCTGAGGACAATTGAGAAGTGTCATTTTCTGTTAATTTTAACCAGTGTAGTGTTGCTGTATCAGGGTAGTAGCCTGCAATAGATAGTCTTATAAGTTCGATTCGCTTTTCATCGGACAAATTATTTACTATTTCAAACTGTTTCATTTTCTGTATTGCTTCAGTGGCAGAAAGTCCTAATGATGATTGTTCTTTTTTTGCGATACTCAGTAGTTCATCACCCACAAAGCTTGTTAAAGTTTCATGATATTCAACAGAGCCATTAAGCATTGTAAAAATATCTTCACCTCGAAGTGATTCGACTGCAATAGCTGTTGGTTTAAATTTACCTAAATAACCTCTAATTTCAGACAGGTCGATCTCTTCTTTAATACTTTTTAAATGCATCGTTCCTAAGACCATTACCTCAGTCTTCTGTTTAACACGTGCATTTAGACTTTGTATACCTTGCTGTGCATTTACCAAGCTAGGTAATAAAACCAGAGCTGCAAAAATGACTCTTATCATTCTGTTATCCTTAACCTTCGACTCACTCTAATAATGAAAAAAGAACATACCATAATAGAAAAAATTACAATTTTTAATAACTTACCTTTCATTGGGATATACTTTTATTATTATCTACAACAATACTTAACATGCCACCCATTATTAAAAAGTATTGGAGACTGCGGCGGTGTTTGAGTTTGTATACTCTGACGCAAAATATTCATTTTCCCCAACATGTTCCTACAATCGAAGTTAGTTTCTCTACCTCCAATAAATTTTATTCTAACTTCAACTTCTTCCATATACTGGCTATAAACTGTCTGTCTACAGCGTCAAATGGATTATCAGCGACCACATATGATGAGGTCGATTTTGTCATTGCAAATAATTCACTGTTGGGATTAATCCCGTTTTCGTCTATGGCAAGGTTATTGAACAAATCAACCACCGCAGTTTTTAATTCTGCCAATAATTGTTCAAAAACTTGCTGCACCTGATGGATAAACACATGGTAAGGCTCGTTACCACTTAACATAAAACTGGAGCCCGCTGTCCCCACTAAATTAATGCCTTCTTTGATATAGTCAATCTCAGACAAATGCTGGACCCATAGCTTGTCGATGGCGTGCATAACTACAATATTCAGGGCTTCATTGAGCTTTTCATCGCTCACGACTGTACTGAGATTTTGCCAACGCGATGTGACTTTGCTTTTAAACTCTTCAGCCCCTTCCCCCTGTAAAATGTCATTCCGTAGTTGGTGGATCATTTGCCTTTGCTGTTCAACCAAATCACTGTATTTGTATAACGCTTTGCGTCTATCAAGATTCGCGCCTTCTAGCACTCGCTGGCCGTGCGCAATTTTTTTGCTGATACGGGCATTGGATAGCAACTCCCCAGTGTCACTTTTGCCAGACAACAAGCCATCCTGCCCCAAGTGATTAAACAATTTGTCTTCAAGGCTGACAAAATATTGCGAAGACCCAGGCTCGCCTTGCCTTGCCGCCCGTCCACGTAATTGATCATCTATCCGTCTCGACTCAAATCGGCTAGTGCCGATAATATGCAGGCCACCTGCCTTTTTTACTTGTATATTGCTTGCAGTGTCTTTTGCCCCCAGTAAAATATCTGTACCGCGTCCGGCCAAGTTGGTACAGATGGTGACGGCCCCCCAAGCACCTGCCTGAGCAATTATTTGGGCTTCCTGCTCATCATTTTTAGCATTGAGCAGACAACACTCAATCCCTTTTTCAACTAACAAAGCATATAAGTTTTCAGACTCGCGGACATTGGGCGTGCCCACCAAAACAGGTTGCCCTGTACGTTGAATCAAGGATATTTCATTGCAAATGGCAATGGTTTTTTCGGCTTTTGTACTGAACACCCGATCTGGCTTGTCTATTCTAATGCAGGGTTTACGCGGTGGAATAACACAGGTTTTTAATTGGTATAACAGCTCAAACTCTTGCGCTGCCAACACCGCGGTGCCGGTCATGCCGCTCACTTTCTTAAACAAACACATCAAATGTTGCAAGGTGATTGAACCTAGGGTTTGACCTTCCTTTTTGACTGGCAGACCTTCTTTGGATTCCAATGCCGATTGCATACCATCAGGCCAGCGGTGTTTTTCGGCAATTCTGCCGGTGAATTCATCAACCAGTTTGATGCAGTTGTCTTTGACTATGTAATCTATATCTTTGACTAGCAAAACCTCGACGTGCAGTGCTAGATTGACGCTGGTCAGCAAGGGCAAATTATCGATATCAAACAGGTTTTTACAGCCAAATTGTTGCTCTATTTTACGACTGCCGCTGTCCGTCAAATGAACAGAGGTGCTAAATTCATCGACCGCATAATCGTTTGTTTTGTCTAGTTGTTTAATCACCGTCGCAATGCGCGTCAGTTGATCATTGTTTTGGTGAATATCACCTGAAATAACCAGAGGAATACGGGCTTCGTCAATTAGAATCGAATCGGCTTCATCAACAATGGCAACATCCAACTCCGACAATACTTTTTGCTGTTTATAATGCACCAACTGATCACGTAAATAATCAAAGCCAACTTCTCGGGCTGTGGCATAAACAATGTCGCAGGCATGAGCTTTTCTCCGTTGTTTACCCGACATGCCAGCTTGGATCATACCCACGCTCAAACCAAAAAATTGATAGAGGGGCTGTAAAAAGTGACTATCTCGTTTGGCCAAATAGTCATTAAAGGTGAGTACGTGAACTTTGCGGCCAGCTAACGCGTTAACAATAACGGGGGCAGCTGCAGCCAATGTTTTACCTTCCCCAGTTTTCATATCGACAATATAGCCGTCATGTAATGCTAAGCCTGCCAACATTTGGCTACCGAAGGGCCTCATGCCTAATAATCTGTTTGATACTTCTGACACAAAAGCAAAAACTTTGACTTGAGTGGGTATATTCATTGGCGGAGAAATAGGAGCACACAGTGATTGTAGCTGTGCTTTGAGTTCATCATCACAAAGCGATTTCAATGTCTCGCTAAAGGAATCTATTTGTGTCAACGTTCTCTTAAACGTTTTAAGGTCGGATTCAATCGATGACCTTTGCAGTTTTTCCATAACCCTTTTAAACATACTTCCACCTGTTTGTTTATGCTTAAATTATATATTGGTTGTGGAAAGGCTTAATTCAAGTCAAAAGCCTTTAAATCCTTGTTTCTCAATCTAACCAATGCTAACTACCGCACCTAAAATAACTCCTAAAGCAATGATTTTATTTCCAATTAATAAAGAAAACTTTAAAGGAAATAGGTTAAAAGTAAGTGGGTAGAGTCAGTGTGTAGAGTCAGTGACAAGAGTAACTTAATCTAAAACTCATCAGTTTAAATTAGGTCTAACCCCATGAGGTGAATGCTGTATCAATGGGGACTGCAAGACGTTTAATGCAAGAAGCGAAAAGGGAAATGCTTTTGGTTTCCTTTCGTTTAGTATGGGCAAAGCGCTACGGCTTTCTCCGCCATTAATACCGTAAAAATTTGAGAATAAATGGATCAGAGCCTGACCATAACGACTCAGGCTAAATTTCTAATGTTCAGGGTTAGGATTAGGGCTGGGCTTAGAATTAGCAGCAAAACTTAACATGCCACCCATTATTAAAAAGTATTGGAGACTGCTGCGGTGTTTGGATTTAGTTTACTCTGATCTAACATATTTCAGATGTCACTTTCCACTCTAATAATATCACCACTGATTAAGCTATTTTTGAACATAAAAAAACGTCTCATTAGAGGCGCTTTTTTGTATTTGCGGTTTGCCAATTAAGAGTTAGCTAAACTCACTACTTAGGTGGTTAAAATGACTAATTGTTTATTTATCACACAGGTTTAAATTGAATATGTTTTGATTTATGTCTGATTTTCTTTTGACAAAAACCATTTAAAATAATTTTAAATCAGCCACTTAAGTGACTACATCAAAACTTGGCACGCTGCTTGTAATAACCTAGGTGTACCCCATAATTGAAAAGGAAGACACCATGTTTAACTCAACCTCAAATACAAATTTAGTAGCTCGTTCAGCATCTACAAAAACTAACCGTACATTTAAAAAATTAGCGTTAATTGCCATTATTGCAACAGCAAGTATTGGCGCTCAAGCAAATGAATTGAGTAGTGCTGATGTCGTGAGTGCATTAGAAACACGTTTTACTGAAGCAACCACAGAAATGCTACAAACTGCGAAACAAGAAATTACTTTGAATCTGCATAGTAAAATCGCAGAGCAACTATTTGAGCTAAGTACTTCTCTTGAGTTGACTGAATCAGTAACAGAGCCAGATACAGCATTAGTAAGTAATGAGGACTAATAAATGGATTTAATGATGTTACTTAATTTTGCAGACCCATTAATCTCATTGCTTCTGCTTCCCGTTATCAGCTTTATTGTGTGTTCGTTGTTGATATGCGGGTTGCAGTGGTACCAATTTAGAAGCATCAATGTTATTTCCAAAGAGTTTGTTTCACTGGAAATGGTGGGAAAAACAGCATGAACTTAACTGATGTAGAAAAGTGTTTAAAAGCAGATGACAGCCTAAATCTAATAATAATTTCGTAAATATGTAACAACCATTTTGTCTAAAAATCACTTAATAGCAGGTTCATACGCCTTGTTGACGTGCTTGTAATTGTTAATTCATCCTGTATAAACTTGAGCTTTCACAGTTTATAAAATCATTAGCACTGTGCTCAATTAAAAGGTCTAAATCGGAGCTCATAAATTCAAGGTGACACTGAAAGACATAAACAAAATCAGAATAACTAACTATTTACCTTGGGCAACCCGCACTGACCAGCCACACTTTTTATGCCTAACGTTTAGCCTTTTAGGTATCGGTTATTATTCTAAAATCGCAGCTTCATGGTTATCAATTGCCTGCCGCAGGCCTTCATGAAAGCACAGCTGTGATACGCTGCAAGTTCATCCAATAAAGCTCCGCCATAACAAATAACATCCATCATGTTAAACGGCCTGTTCGACATCCATACCTCTCGCCCAGAGCGTTTCACACAGTGAAACTTCGCCATCTCATGGACGGTCACCGCCGCGCTTACACCTGATATTCTATCTCTTCGATTTAGGTTTATTTTAAGCAACGAAAAATTTTACTCTGAGCCTGAAAGATCCTAACGAATTTATTGAGTTATGGAAAAAATACTTTAAATAAGATATTGTTTCAGAATTGAAAGCAATGTTGGCAATCGGTAGGCGAATGGTTTCAAAGGTAGGGTGGCCCAGTTGGGATAACTCAACAAATATGTCCACCGCTCACAAAAAATACCTTAAAAATAAATTTTACAATTACCATATTAATTAATAGCTAAAATTAATAAATTACGATCTATTTTATGCTAAAAAATTCAACATTGAATATTCAATAGTAAGCCCAATTATCGCTCTCTGGGTCATTATTTACATATTAAAATTAAAAGAGAAAAAAATGAAAAAAAGGAATATTTTCACATTTTCGGTCATGGCATTGTTTTGCTTTCATGCACCGACATTTGCAACAGGGTTAGATGCAACCTCTGCATCTAAAAATACTTCAATAGAGTCCACACAAACCTTCTTAAAACGTAAAGTTGCTATAGCAAGATTTTCCAATGAAACCCAAGCAGCAAACAGTTTCCTAGTTGACAGTTCAAACAATCGAATAGGTAAGCAAGCAGCTGATATTCTGAGTGCACGACTTGCTGATACAAATAAATTTATCATGTTTGAGCGCCTTGATAATGAAGAGGTCAACTCGGAGAACATATTAAAAGGTATAAGCGACAGCGGTGTTTCTGTTGATTATTTAATCGTTGGTTCAGTCAGTGAATTTGGCCGTTCAGCAGAAAGCACTACGGGTTTATTCTCCCAATCAAAATTACAAAAAGCATATACCAAAGTGAATGTACGCCTAGTTGATGTTGTAACAGGAAGAATTATAAGCTCTGTTGAAGGCGCTGGCGAAGCGACAACAGAAACGAAGAAAACCCTTGGTGCAGGTACTTCAGCTGCATTTGATCAAAGCTTGACTGACAAAGCATTGTCACAAGCCATTTCTCAAATGATAAGCAACCTCGTAGAAAACATGACGGCTAAACCATGGAAATCATTTTTCTTATCAAATGAAGATGGCACGTTAATCATTTCTGGTGGTGAAGCTCAAGGGCTTACAGCAGGAATGGAATTGGTCATTTACCAAAATGGAAAGCAAGTCAAAAATCCTCAAAGCGGTGGTGTGATTACTTTACCAGGGAAAAAAATCGGCAAGGTAACAGTCCAATCAACCTATGGTAACGATGAATTTGAACAGATCTCTTTTGTCGATATTGTTGAAGGTAGCATTACTGATGAGCTATCAAAATATTACCTTTCAGATAAATAACTCGAGGCTTTCATGAGAACACTAATATTTATTTTCCTAAGTTTTTTTCTAATGGCATGTGGTTCTAACGTCCAGCGAAGCCAAACAGGCCTAGAGCATGAACAGCAGGTCGTCATTATTGCAGATGTTTTAGTTGGCAATTCAATCACGGTAGCCAACATCAATAATCACATGATTAATGGCAGTGATTTAACCCCATATTCTACGGGTGTTGTAGGTGCTGCTGACGCTGAAGATGAAAACCGTCAAATCCTCATTATCAAATTAGATAAAGGTTCACATAAGTTGTTAATTAAGAACTCAGCTGGAACCATACTTTACTCTAAAGATATCTACCTTGCAGATGGTCAAGTACGAACCATCAGATTTTAAAAGGAAATCAATAAATGCTAACTAAAACAAAATATTTATTCATTATTGCCATAACATTCATGTTTACAGGCTGTGCTTCGGTAACCGAAAGTGGCTACTACTGGGGAAGCTATTCTGAAACTTATTATGAATACATTAAAGCGCCTTCAGAGCAAAGTGTCACCAACCATCTCAATGAACTCAATGACATTGTTAATGTGTCAGAGAAAAAAGGCTTAAAGGTACCGCCAGGGATATATGCAGAAATAGGCTACATTACTGCTAAGCGAGGAGACAAGGATAGCAGTATCAATTATTACCGCCAAGAAGCTGAATTGTACCCAGAATCCAAAGGCTTTATTGAACGTCTAATAACAGATCAAAAATAGGAATGAACATGCGCATATTAATTTCAATTACTCTTGTTTTTCTCATGACTGGTTGTGCAGCGACTACGACGACTAAGGAGGCTGCATTTCCCGAAATGTATTCTGATGTGAATCGTCAAACAATGTTAATCGTGCCCGTTATTAATGAAACAACAGCCGCTGAAGCACCAGATTTTCTAAATGCAACAGTTGCCCAACCTCTAGCCGATAAAGGCTATTATGTTTTACCTGTACCTATTGTAAGCAATATTTTCAAGGAAGCAGGAATCATTGATGGCACACAACTACAAGGGATCCCTTTTTCTACTTACAAAGATAAGTTTGGCGCTGAGTCTGTACTATTTATTAAGCTGAAAACATGGGAAACCAATTACATGGTCATTGCTGGCAATGTGACTGTTGGTATGGAATACGTACTAGTTTCAGCAGAAACAAATAACGTTTTATGGTCGTACCAAAACACATTCGTGTTAGATACTTCTGGCTCTTCAGGCAATTTAATTGCCGACATCATCGTTACAGCAATCGCCACAGCAGCAACTGATTACGTACCAGTGGCAAGACGGGTTCACGCCAACGCCGTAACAACTCTTCCTGTAGGTAAATACCACCCTAATTACTTAAAAGATGGAAAAGTAAAAAATGTTATCCCAGAACTCGCCACAGCCCCAGTAGAGAGATTCTAACGAGAGCCACAAAGTGACCAATCAATAGGTCGATATAGAATAAACATAGTTCCCTAAAACAAAAGGCGACCCTAAGGTCGCTTTTTTAATATTTAAATGCCAACCAAAGCCAGCTACCCTGCTTGAATGCTAGAAGAGTGATTAGATTGTTCGCTATTTTCAAAATACACTGAGGATGACTGATGTGAAGTGGTCAAGTTAATCACCTATCAAAAAAGCATTTGTAAATCCGCTAGCCTTTGCCTAGAGACCTTAAAAGCTTATTAGATTTTGGCTTTATTTTCGTTTTGTGAACTATGCACCTTTGTTCAGCGCACACTTGTACCCATAATGCCTTATCAGCGATATTGACCATTGGAGTTTGCGATGCAACAGATTAATTGCCCACAGTGCAGCCAAAAAATCGACCTTAACCAAGTGACTTGCCCACAATGTCATGCCGCGCTAGGTTTAGATGCCCTCGGTGGCGTCGACCCAGATGTTCGCATCAAAAATCAGAAGCTTGCAATATGGTTTAGTGTGCTGTTTGGAGGCTTAGGTTTGCATAAATTCTATTTAGGTCAGTATCTCAAGGGTAGCTTGTACTTAGTGTTTAGCTGGACACTGGTGCCTATGGTAGCTGGCTGGGTTGATGCGATTCGCACCTTGAAAATGAGTCCATTTAGTTTTCAGCAGCGTTACTCACGTAAAGCGAGTCAGTACTCCGCTTAACTAAAACTAGCTTATCCTCCTAAATGAGTAGGGAGTTGCATATTGCTCCCTATTTATAAAACTCGATTTATAAAATCCTATTGAATAGCTTCCTATTAATAATGCCACAGTCTCGTGAGCTTTAATGATTTAAGACGTCAACGATGACATCGCTAAGCCACATTAACGCCGGGGATTTCTCATAGGTTTAGTGTGAAACTTCTTTTGCAAAAGGCTGAAAATCCCCCTTACTGGGCTGCTACAACAATATTCCAAGCTGTTTTACATTTTATCTATCACTTTTTAAGGTAGTCACTCACTTTATTCTTTTGTCATTAATGATAACTTTAGCAACCAAGAACCACTACCCAACAGAAATGAGAATGACCATGAACACCAAAGAGCGCATTTTTCACAGCGTATTATTTGAAGCGATTGCTTTAGCATTTGTTATCGGCGCCGCAACTTTATTTACTGATGCGGGCCCAAAGTCTGCTACAGGCTTAGCGGTAGGCTTATCGCTAATTGCAATGAGTTGGAATTATGCATACAACTTAGGCTTTGACCATATATTTGGTCATAACCGTATTAAACGCACCCTTAAAATGCGCTTAGGTCATGGTCTAGGTTTTGAGTTTGGTCTTATTTTTGCCACACAGCCCTTTATGATGTGGGTGTTGCAGTTAGATTTCTGGACGGTGTTTATGATGAACATTGGGGTGGTGGTATTCTTCTTGATATACGCGATTATATACAATTGGTGCTATGACCAACTTCGAGCGCGTATTGTCTCCGCTCGCGCTGCAGCCAATAATGCTGCCGTCAGTTAAGCTAGCCCAGCTTTAGGTATATGAAACGATACTTAGGTTAATCCCAAGTTCGTCAAATAAAGCAATAATACTAGAGTGACAGTCTATATCGGCGTTAGGTGCTAGGAGTTAAGAATTAAGAATTAAGAATTAAGAGATAGAATCTAGAGTCAAGAGCGACAGAGTTCGCTCTTAACCTCATGCTGAAAGATGCACTGAATAGGCTTAACAGTCCGTTTTGATTAATGTTCCCGCTGTGTTAATAGCGCCTGTTACGCCATCTAAAATGACGATATAGGCATCTAACTCGACACATACGATGAAGAATAAACTTTATTGTTATTGAACCTCAGTCAGTGGCATTTCTAGCGCCCCACCATTGCCTGCTTTAACCACCTTATAAACACCAAGGGTACATATTGGCAGCACATAAACACATGCAAATCCGTAAGACATCAAGCTGTAACCTTTACCTATGAGATCGACAATGCCTATGGTGCCAAGCAATGCAGCCAATGACACTGTACCGAAGGCGATGAGCGCTCTTAACCAAGGCTTTGCATTAGCCTCATCACTGGTGGCAGGGATACGTTCAATAACACTTTGCACTAAGCCGACACCGGTTTCGATAAGCGTGCCAAACAAAGCGATGATAAATAGCATTAACAGCCAATCGGGGGCAAATTGCTGGATCATCCAATAATTGGGCAGCGGTTTATCTAATACATCAGGATAGCCAACGCTGTAACTTAAGTGGAACAGCAACGCCGGGATCATAATAGCAACTGCGGCAATCGCAGCTGACACGAAAGCCTGCTGCCGAGTTACAATATCGCGGGTAGAAAATAATAACCCTGGGGCAATCGCCAAGTTATACATCGCATACAATGCGCCGCCAAACCACCAGCTTGGCTCAATATCCGTTAGCGCAGTAGCGGCTAATAAATCCGTATCAGATTGGCCAACCACAATGACGAAATAAGTAATAAATACCCCGTACATCAGCACTGACCACAAGGCTAACGCCTTCTCAACCACCAGTCGCCCAAAAAGCACAAACAAAGCCACCAATATTGGCATTAAAATTAGCCCTATTGTGGCAGGCACATCAAAGCGCTCTTGCAAAGTGTTACCCGCAGCGGCGCTCACCACCCCCAGCACTAACAAAAACAGTAAGATGTATAAGATTTCAAATACAACCCAAAAAGGCCCAATTAATTTCTTAAAGAAATGGCGATAATCATAAACCTTAAACACCCGTGCAAATTCAAAGGTTATTCCTAATACTATTGCAAAAATTACCGTTGCCGTGCATATGGCTAATACGCCTCCCATTTGGCCGTATTGGGTAAAAAACTCGATAACCTCTCTGCCCGTCCCATAACCACCACCAATAAGCACTGACAGAAATACCGCTGCGGGGATAAAATAAATCTGTATTACCTTAATCATGTTTGAGTCCATTATTATTTTATGAGTCAGTTGCAGCTGACTTTCTCCGTCTTAAGTTCAACTTTGTTATCGAGTTCTCGTTAGCACAAGAACTGCTAAGCTAAATTTTTATTATTTTTTAATCACATATTTTAAGGTAAACGTCATTTAACCTTTATGCAACAACTAGCGTTATTGATAAAAAGCTTAATCTGCGAGACAGTCTGTAACCCTCCCTTGAACTCAATAATTTTGAAGCTAGTCTGCTAAAACGATGGCATGTGGAGTATGGCGTAAGGTGTGTGGGTTAAGGTTTATGGAGTAAAGATTGAGGAATAAGTTTGTTCAGCCCGAAATACGAAAGCGATTGTATGAAAAGAATACCTCAGAAAACGCTATCGTCCTGCTTGTTATAAGTTTGCGGTCATAGCGCTAAATTAACCGCAAACTTGATTACGGCCGTTATTTTTAGCTTGATACAAAAGTTCATCAGCTTCATTAATGAGTGCGCGTAAGCTTTGCTTCGTATAACAACTCACCCCACAGCTAATGCTAAGATGAACAAGTTGCGAGTCGAGTTTAATTGGCGTTGAAGCAACAGCCTCACGAATATCGTTAGCAATGACGAGCATGTCATGTTTAAAATCGTGCTCATCATTAGAGCGGCTAGCAACAGTATCGCTAAGAGGCGCTTTGATTAATAGAAGAAACTCTTCACCGCCCCATCGAATTACTGTGGTTTCAGGCGAATTTGATTGCTTAATAATGGCAGCGATATGTTGCAAGGCCAGATCTCCAACGCCATGACCGAATTGATCATTTACACGTTTAAAGTGGTCAACATCCAGCATGATCACCCCAAACTCAATTTCGCCATTTACCGCTAATACCATGTTTTCTACCGCGATAGCCGCGCCTTCACGGCGATTATAAAAGCCTGTTAAGTCATCAAAAGTGGCATGTTGAGTCAATTTGGCTTCTAAGGCTTTTTGTTCGGTTACATCGAATATTACTCCGATTAAACCAGCCACATTACCTTCCGCATCAAAAAAGCTGGTTTTGTGAAATTTTACAAACACAATATCTCCGCTATTGGTGCGAATTTCTTTTTCATAAATTTGCACCCCAGGATTATCAAACAAGGCTTGATCCGCTTGTTGGTAACTATCCGCCAAGGCTTTATCAAACAATTGATATACGCTAAACCCCACCAGTTGTTGTCTCGAAATTTTTATGAAGTCTTCAAAAGCCCGATTACAGCCCAAATAAACCCCATTCACATCTTTGTAAAAAATCGGCACCGGAAGCGTATCAATCGTAAACTGCAAAAGAGGGTTATCCGCGCTAAAAAACACCAATAAATCGTGTGGAGCTAAGGGGTTTGTTAAGGCCATATCTACTCACTAGTAAAAAATCATGCTCTTTGAGTATAGACATGTTAGCTAACACTTTCCTCAAGCCTGCAATTAATGGCAATTTAGCAGTCCGTTAAAAACTAAAATGTTTAGGGCTTATTTATGGGCAACTATTAGAGGGGATGTCAGGGGACAAAATGAATGATTGGAGTGTCACTGGATAATTAAAATATAATCATTAACAACAAAACTCAGGGGGATCTGACTGTGACTCCCCTGATCGCTTAGCAATGTTCAACTCGCATATTTAAAAGTGGTACTTTACCAATAAGCTAGTCACATTTTGATTGGTATTAAAGCCCGAGCTGCTCTTAATACCGTACTTGTTTTTCCAATAGTCATATTCAATACCCACATAAAGTGCACTATCTCGCATACCGACTTGCTTACCTAAATCATATTTAAGTTGTGGATTGAAATGAAAGTTCTTTTCATAACTGCCATCAGAATCAACTACCCAATCAATAAAACCATCAAATACGATATTTGAATCGCCTACAGGCCAGGTGACTTTCCAGGCAGGGGTGATTTGCCAAGTATCACCATCGCGGCCATCGGGGAAGCGGCGATACATATTAAGCTGAAAAAAATCAAAACCAGGAATGGCTAAATCAATACCTGCACCAATTAAAAATGATTCAACATCGCCTTCGCCAAACTCAACGGTGGTTGCTAGCAGTACATCTTTAACAACCCCCATTTCAACCGGTTCACCAAGCATTTTACTGAAGCTAAAGCGCGGGCTAAATTCACCATAATAGGCGCTTTTACCGTTTAAAAAGTCTTCTTCACCATTGTATTTAGTGAAATCGACAAACATAAATAAATCGCCAACACTCCAACCGCTAACATGTTCAAAAGTCAGTGTTTGTTGAATTTCAGGATTAACCTTAAAGTCGTCACCATATAGGTAAGTTAAACTATTGTCTTGCCACTGAACCACGTCATTGGCAGCAGCAAATGGTGCGTAACTCGCTAACAAGGCTATAAGCAGGCGTTTCATATTACATCCTTTTAAATAAGTTTAATTGATATAAGCCATTAAGGGATTGGCCTTGAATGATTTCAGCATTAGTGCAATAGGTTTCTCATAAGGTAACAGCGTATTATGACCCTTGCTGTGATAACCATTTTATCGCTTTCGAGTCGATATCAGAGTGTCTATCACAAGCGACATCAATAGTAATGCAATAACAACGGTGGAGATTATGCCAGTAACCTTTTAGATACTTAAGCGTTACATTGCCAAATTGCTTGATAAGTGAATTCTGAATCAAGGACGTTTAAACTTGCTGCATTCACTGAAAAGGAATTAGATTTTGTCGGCCAATAAATCTTACCAAGATTAAAACAGCTATCCCCATAAGTGACTCAATATAAAATGACGATTGCGCGGGCGAAAGTTCTGTCACAGCGACTGAACACAGAGAAATGATCATTTAATGCTTCTATAGTTTGTCTAATACAAGTCAGCTATATTTATACTTCTAACTCATTTACCTCACATCATTTGCACCACTCATTCTGCCCCGACATTCCAATAAGGTCATTCAATGGAAAAGCTAAAAGCATTATTAAGTACCGTGTGGCGAGTAATTAAAAGCCTAGTGTTCATTACAGTTTAGGCTTCTTAGTTATCGGCGGCTTTATAGCGGGAGTCATATTTGGGGGGCGTTTAATACTGCATTGGAAATGTCGAGCACTGAAGAATTCTGTAGTAGTTGTCATCAAAATGTTTACGAAGAAATGAAACCTACCATTCATTTCACTAATCGCAGTGGCGTAAGAGCGACTTGTCATGATTGTCATGTGCCCCATAAATGGACCGATAAAATTGCACGAAAAATGCAAGCGTCTAAAGAAATATGGGCAGACTTAGTCGGCACCATTGATACCCCTGAAAAATTTGAAGCAAAACGTCGTGAGCTTGCTGGACATGAATGGCGTCGATTAAAAGCCAATAACTCACTTGAATGTCGAAATTGTCATGAATACGATTATATGGACTTCACTCGCCAATCAGATAGGGCAGCTAATATGCACTCAAAGTATTTAGAGAGCGGCGAACAAACCTGTATTGATTGCCACAAAGGTATTGCCCATCAACTACCAGATATGGAAGGCGTAGAAGGCTGGTAACTTCATCCTCCAAAGACGGTTATATATTGCGATAAGATGAACATGTATGACCACCGTATACCAAAGGTATATCACCAAACACACTGGAATATAGGTAATCACTGCCGTTAATCATATAGAACAGCGCAAATTAAACACGACGCCACTATCTCGACAAGTAGATAAACAGTAAACCCACTTTAGAGGGCTAACTCAGTTTCATTTCGGCAATATTGGGTCGAGAAAGTCTGGTTAATATCCGATAAAGATAGATAACCACAACACATAAAACCGCCCCTATCATAAATAGCCACGGGCCTCCGAATAGGTCAAGAATGATCCCTCCTCCTAACGGCGCCATGGCAAAACCAATTTCACTAAATGAAGCTGCGCCAAAGTAGGCACCTCGAAGGTGTTGCGGCGCTAATCGATCAATATGTACATTCATGGTCGGAAATAAAATCGTCTCAGCAAGACTCATCACCACTACGGCCCCTATCCAGCCCCAAAATATATCCACTGGGTTTAATGCCAGCCACACTTGGGAGCACATGAGCAAGATCAATCCAAATTGAATTCGCTGAATTAAACTATATTTAGCCATCAGTTTTAATAAGATAAACTGCGTAGAAATGATCACTAATGCATTGGTAAAAATTATACTCGATATCAACGTCAGTAATTGAGGCGCTTGTGCTCGGGTTAAATACTGAATGAGCGAACTGTCCATTTGCGCATAAATAAACATGCATAAGGTATTGGCTAATATTAAACATTGAAACAATTTATCTTGTTTTAAAATGGCAAAAATTTGCTGGCGAGTTTCTTTTGCAACAGGCTTTGTTACACCCGAATGAGCCTCTTTATCAGCGGTATTTTTAGCGGAATCAATATTTGATTGATGACTAAACCCCCAATAAAGCATTATCAGTAACACCACAAAGGCAGCGGCTGTGATGTAAAAACTCGATTGCTCACCCGTTAGTCCTAACCAAATGCCAAGCATAGGCCCAACAGCGCAGCCGACATTGACGATGAAATACCATGATTGCATCGCTAATTCACGGGTTTGCTTATCATGGATTATGTCACCGATAACGGCTGAGGTGAGCGGTCGCCATATCGAGGTCGCGATTGAACATAAGGTCATCACCACCACATAACCATTAACGCTGTCGACTTGTGCTAGCAATGAAAAAGAAATGATATATAGCACACCAGTCATGTACATCAATTTGTGCCGACCAATACGGTCTGACAATGCACTACCGATAAAACTGGTGAATACAGACACCAATGCTGCACTGGATAAAATCAATCCCACTTCTGTGGCACTTAACGCAAACCTGTCATATAAAATAATCGCGAGAAACGGCCACACCATATAATAGCTGCCACGAGTAATAAACGAGCCAAACAACAATATCCACATGAGTAATGGAAACTGCTTAACACGGGCTATAGAGACATCGCTTTGCATTGTAAAACCTTTAAAAGGAAAGCCTAACAGAAATGAGCTTGACCAAATCTAAAGAGTTGGCGCCATTAAAGCAACAATTGCATAACAAGATGCACTGGTTATTACGAATACAGCCGTGTTTGCATAGCGGACTCAAAAATGGTCAGGCAAATTAAAAATAATAAAGAGCAATTCTATTAAATTAAGCTGAACGCCTAGGGGCATGATGAAAATAGCTTAAAAACTTAAGCTTATTTATCCCTTCCATCGACAGTTTATAATGACCAATAATTGACACTAATGGGGGATATTGTTAATTTAATTGTCAGTGACGAAGTGAGGCTTTAATTGCATAGTTTTAAATGCTTAAACCTTATTTTGCTTAATGGATTATAAACACACAAGGGAATGCCCAATGAAAAAAATACTGCTATGTGCATGTATATTAGCTATGACTGCCTGTAAAACTACTGATATCCGTAATATTGCTGACTCAGTTTCAGACATTGCCGGAGCGGCACAAGGTAACTCAACGAGTGTACCAACTAACCAAGCTTATTCGCACCCGACTCAGCAATACGCAAAAACAAGTCAAACATTCCGTATAACCAAACCGACAAAAATGAACCCTGAACTTGGTCAAATTCGTCCATTACGCACAGAAAGAAACCCTCAAGGCATGACCAAGGTTCGATTCGAAGCCTATCACCTTGATAGTGGCGCGCCGATGCAGAGCAATCAATACCTTTATCAGGTTTCAGCCGAAGGGTGGTTGAGTGAAGAACCATTCGTGAACTTTAATTCAAAATTAGTCACCATCAATAGTGGTAATTACTATATCAAGGCACAGGCCGATACCGGTAAATTTTATGCTTCTGGAATGGTGACTTTAGAGCGCGGCGTAACCAATATTGTTAGTTTTGATCTTCAATAAGTAAATTTAAAAATTGGCGGGTATTAAGTCCTTTCAAATTAGGCTTTTATTTTATCAATCAACAATTTTGCCAAAACTTGAGCTTGTAACAATAAATGACTTACAAGCTTAGATAAATCATTTAAGGGCTAATACCTTTTCAGCCCTTAAATGATTCGATTCATTAAACCACTTTAATTTCAGCAATCATTGCTACATGCTTCCCACAATTGCGCCGACATTCATTAGCAAAAAAGTGCAAAAATCAAGCTTTCAGCACTAATGCCACTTGGCTAAACTCAATCCCTTGCCAACCATTAAGCATAAATTGACGAATGTTTTGATGATCTTTTCCCTCAGGCATGGCTAATACATCCCGATAATATTGACCAAATAATTGCAGCGTTTGAGGCTGGGTTAAATGGTGAATTTGCGCAAACGAAAACACCTTACAAGAACCTGAGTTTTCGCCAGCGTCATTAGCTTGTTTACCATTAGTAAAAGCGCTTGGAGTGAAATCATAGTGAGCATCGATGATTGCCATCGTGTCTTCAAAGCGAACGGGTTCAGCAGTTGTTTGAGACAGTGTTTCGATAAAGCTGACAACATCAGCTTGGGTATTTGTCAGTTCAGTCATGTTAAATCCTGTATTGCTGTCATAAACAGTGTGAAAAATCCTATAAACATCATATAAAAAGATTAACCCATCGTCCTTATAAAATGTGTAACTTACTCATCCAGCAGCAAATGACCCACTTTCACCCAAATAAGCGTATCTTGTTCAACATAAGGATTATGCTGACTTAAATGTGGACTGCGGATCCAAGTGCCTGCAGGATAACGACCTAATTCATCAATAAACTCACCGCTAATAACGTAAATTTCTTCACCACCAAAATGACGATGAGGCTGAAATTGGCAACCTGCAGGCCAAAAAACTAAGGCTGTCGATTCGGTAAGATGTTGATGCAGCGGCATCACCTTTAAATCACCTTGCCCAGCAGACCATGGTGTATTGTTAGTATCGATACGAACTTGAGCGCCATCGCTAGCTTGAAATTGATGTAGCTTTACTAGTAATTCACAGCCTTGTTCACTAAAGGGCGCATGACTAAAGCCTTCAGGGTTACGAATATAACTGCCAGCGGGATAATCGCCGCTTTCATCTGAAAATATCCCACTGAGTACCAGTATTTCTTCACCTAAAGGATGCGGATGCGATGCAAAGCTTGCTCCAGCATCATACTTCACCACACTGGTCGCATGACCACGTTCAGCTTCTTCTCTGGCCAATCTTTTACGCCATACCCCTTGAGCTGGGCTTTTATCCCATTGAAGCTTATTGGTATTAATAACAACCCGCTGACTAAAGTCCATGTTAAGCATAGTGATTTCCTGCTGAATTTATATATCAGTGTAATAGGACTTAAACGAAATAAATAGCTAACAAATCATTAGCTGATAAATGAATAGCAGGGAAATAAAAAACCTGCACTATCGCTAGTGCAGGCTTTGAGGGAGTTGCGGATAATTTCCAGCTAGTTGGTAACGTTAAGCTGAAGTGTTATCGCGACTTCAATACTGTTTTATTTAAACGGCACTGGACGCGGTGTATTCGCATTTGAAGGCGGTAAAATCGGCAACATAATTTGTGGCTGCTCACCGGTTAAACTGTTCAAAAACTCAACCATTTGTGCAGTTTCTTTAGCTGACATTTTTTGCCCTAGTTGAATGTCGGCCATGGTATTAACCGCTTCATCTAGGTTCCATACGCTACCATCATGGAAGTATGGGTAGGTAAGCTCAATGTTACGTAAGGTTGGTACTTTAAAGACGAACTTATCAGCTTCTTTACCGGTAACCCCTTTACGCCCTTCCGCTGGATTGTCTGTGTGGAATGGTTTAATTAAGCCCATTTTCATGTACATAGTGCCGCCAACCGCTGGGCCGTTATGACACGCGACACACCCTTTGTCTTTAAATAACTGATAACCCGTTTGTGCATCTGCAGAGATGGCTTTTTTATCGCCTTCTAAATATTTATCAAATGGGCTATTTGGCGTCACTAAGGTTTTTTCGAATGTCGCTATGGCATCTGTAATACGGTCGATGTTGACTTCATTTGAACCATAAATGTCATTAAAACGCGCAACATATGCAGGCATTGAAGCGATAGTATCTACTGCTAAATCATGGGTATAACCCATTTCTTTTGGATTATCGATAGGACCTGCAGCTTGCTCTTTTAAGGTTGCAGCGCGGCCATCCCAAAATTGCGCCAGCATATAATCAGCGTTTAAGACTGTAGGCGAGTTTATTGGACCTTGTTGCCACTCATGACCAATTGAGGTCGGCAGTGCATCCACACCACCAAGGGACAAGTTATGACATGAGTTACATGAGATAAAACCAGACATTGATAGACGTGGCTCAAAGAAAAGCATTTTACCTAGCTCAACTTTTTCAGGCTCGGTGATCACCGCAGGCTTAATGACTTCAATGGGCTCACTGGCCTGAGAAGTTGAAATAGAAAAAATCGAAGCTAGCATTACAGCAACGGTGGTCAGCTTAGTCATAATAAATAACCTTGTTCATAGTATGGTTTAATGGCAAGCATCTTAATTGTTCTATATCTTAGGTTAAAACGGTAAAATCCGATTAAGTCCATCGCAATCGCAAATTCTATTTATGCGGCTTAAGTCACTGTTTATTTTTAAAAATAAGATAGGTTAACGAACCATTCGATTAAATTAAACCTGCACACCACCAATAGCGATTAAGATTGCTGTAGATCACATCCTTTTGTATCAAACACTGCGCCAATATTGATACAAATGACTTTTTACAGGTGTAATATCGCGATAAAAAATGCAGCTTATTCTTGCCTATTAAGCTCCATCACTCCTTAAAGCTGATTTTCTCGCCCATATGGCTTAGCTATATTATTTACCGAAGTTAAGTATATAGGGATTTACTGACGCATATGGCAATACACTTATAACTCTTGAGTGTAACGATTCGTGTAACTGCCAGTTAATAAATCAGCCAACAACGTACCTGCTATGGCTTAGCATTTGTTATACTTAACCAAATTTATTACTTACCATTGGTAGATTGCCACCTCAGGATGTTGATATGACCCAAGACGAAATGAAAAAAGCCGCTGGATGGGCTGCACTTAAATATGTTGAAGAAGGTTCAATTGTTGGTGTTGGAACAGGTTCAACGGTTAATCACTTTATTGATGCGTTAGCGACAATGAAAGATGACATTGAAGGCGCCGTATCAAGCTCTGAAGCCTCAACCCAAAAACTAAAAAGTTTAGGCATTGAAGTATTTGATCTCAATAGTGTCTCAGATCTATCTGTGTACGTTGATGGCGCTGATGAAATCAATGACCATATGGACATGATTAAAGGCGGCGGCGCGGCATTAACCCGTGAAAAAATTGTCGCGGCTGTGGCTAAAAAGTTTGTTTGTATTGTTGATAATACCAAGCAAGTTGAGATTTTAGGTGAGTTTCCACTGCCTATTGAAGTGATCCCAATGGCGCGCTCTTACGTTGCTCGTGAATTAGTAAAATTAGGTGGCGATCCGGTTTACCGTGAAGGTGTCGTCACTGACAATGGTAATGTAATTTTGGATATGTACAACTACCGCATTCTTGATCCTAAAACCTTAGAAAAGCAATTAAATGATATTGTTGGTGTGGTCACTAATGGTTTATTTGCTAACCGCGGTGCTGATGTATTGCTGGTTGGCAGCCCAGATGGCGTTAACACGATTGTCGCCAAATAGTCCTAAAGGCTAGTTGCTTAAGTCCGGTAATTAAAGTTAATCGCACTGATAAAATGCTCAATTCACCATTGGGCATTTTTGTTTTTATAACCATAAAGCCCTTAAAGTTGTGCCAAGCCCCTATCCTACTTGCTTCCACTTAAAATTTTCACTTTAACCTTTCACACCTAAGCTTACTCAAGCAGATGCTTTTCAGCATTTTGACTCCCCATAGTAATCAAAAAAATATTTTATTTAATCAAGTAAACCTTTTAGCAACTTGCTAATGTCTAATCTAGTAACTCACATCACATTGGAATAATTGGTGAACTTAACCTCAAGCAATATCACAGACATTGATAATCAACTCAGCAGTAATACTCGCGCTGCTGAAGCTGGTGAAATCAATAATGCCTGCTTAGATGACGCTTTAGTGGCGAAAGCTAAGGGCGGCGATAAAGCAGCGTTTAAGCTACTTTATCAGCGCCATCAAGGCCGTGTGTATGCAATTTGTTTGCGTTTAAGTGGTAGCGCTGATCATGCCGATGAAATTTGCCAAGACTGCTTTGTCAGATTATGGCAAAAGCTAAATCAGTTTAATGGCGATAGTCAGTTTACGACTTGGTTATATAAGCTGTGTGTCCACCAAGCTATTAACAGCATGAAAGCAAAGCAAAGCTTTTGGCATCGATTTTTACCAGAATCGAGCTTGAGTGAGCATCATCAAAGTCTCAGCGAAAATCATCAAACGCAAAACGGCCATCAAGAGTATCACCGCCTTGATAAATTAATTATGCAACTGCCACAACGCACCCGCGTGGTGTTTGTACTGTGCGCAATTGAAGGTTATCAACATGATGAAGTTGCGCAGATTTTGGATATTGCCGTTGGCACCAGTAAAGCCCAATACCACAGAGCAAAGCAGATGCTACAGGAGATGTTGGCATGAAAAATAGCAATCAGCAGCAACAATTAACAAGGCTTATTGATAGCTTGCCAAAAGAGATCTCACCAAACAAAGATCTATGGCAAGACATTGAGGCGAAAATAAGCGCCCCAACAAATTCTTCAGTGCCAGCAAAGCAAACTGATGCTGCAACTCAGTACCGCAGCGCTAACTCGCAATACTGGCGACATCTTGCCGTTGCCGCCAGTATTAGTTTTGTATTGGTATTAGGCTGGCTATTAACAAGCCCTACAGCACAAAAGCCAAGCCTTGAGCCTATCACCGTCACAAATGCCCTTAGCAATCAGTCTACTGAAGATTTAATTGCCTTGGTTGATCAAATAGCCCTGACCCATCAACAGCAAATTAATGGCTTTGATGACAACAAATATACTGTTGGCATGCAGCTTGATGACCTTACTAATCCATTCAATAAGGGTTATAGCGAATTGCAGCTTGCATCAAAAGAGATCCAAAAAGCCCTTAAAAGCGATCCCAATAACAAGCAAGTGTGGGATTTATGGTTATGGGTAATGAAGCGCGAAATACAGCTGTTACAACAGCAACAACGCACCCCAATTAACACGACTCCATCGACTCAAGGAAATTCCATATGAACAATCAAACTAGTCAGTTTATCAGCCGACTTATCATTGGCGGCAGCCTGCTATTCACAACAACACTCATGACATCAACAATGGCCTTTGCAGCACAATCCGTTGAACAAGAAATGACGGTTAATGCGAAACCACAAATTGAGCTAAAAGTGCAGCGCGGCAAAGTAGAGATCATCGGCTGGGACAAAGACCTCATCACAGTATCCGGTCAGTTAGATGAATTGTCTGAAGGGTTTATCTTTGAGCAAAAAGGCAATCAAATCACTATTGAAGATAAGCTACCCAACAGCTATCGGGGTCATGATGAAGATGGCTCAAATTTAGTCATCAAATTACCCATAAAGCTAATGCTTGAAGCTGAAGGGGTTTCAGCAGATTACAAGATTGAAAATCTATCAGGCGAAATAGACTTGGCATTAGTCAGTGGTAACTTAAAAGCTAACCACATGGATGGCGACATAAAACTACAAACAGTGTCAGGCAATATTGAGTCAGACAAGCTCAATGGCAAGCTTGAATTAGAAACCGTTTCTGGCGATATCAAGGATAAAAGCTCTGCAGGCAAAGCTCAGTATCGCCTCGTCAGTGGCGAGTTAGAGTCTAAAGATAACCAAGTCACTAAGCTTAGTATCGATCAAGTATCAGGTGATATTGAAGGCAACTTTAGCGCGGTAGAAAAAATCAAAATTGTCAGTGTCAGTGGCGATATCGACATCAGTTTAAGCGCCAAAGTCACTAAGGCATCATTTGATACGGTTAGCGGTGATGTTGAAGTCAAATTCACTCAAATGCCTAACCTGACATTTGAGATTGATGGTGGCCCAGGTGGCGATATTAATAACGAATTAACCGATGATAAACCGCTAAAAACTAAGTATTCAGCAAGAGAAAGCATCCAATTTACAACCGGCGATGCCACAGGTAAATTTAGCGTTAATACCATAAGCGGCAATATCGAATTGAAGTAGCGTTTTTATCTTCATGCTGCAGTTACAGGCGCTAGCATGGGGATCTTAAGTCTGATATTACTCGGCACATTAGGCGCTAAACGTCGCCGTAAACTACACTAGGATAGCATTCCAAACTAGTGCTTGGGCCTTCTACAAAGAAGGCCCTTTTTTTTCATTTAACGCCAGCTCACAACCTAACCCGAATAGCAGCTATAAACCCGTCGAGATTGTGACAATTCACTCGTATAACATAGTCATTCGTTTTACATAATCACTCGTATTACATTGTCACTCGTAGCGCTAATAATTCTGACAACCTTGTATAATCTAAAATAATCATCTTGCCTCTGACTAAATCAATATAGCCATCTTCAGCCAACTTATTGAGTACTTCATTGACTCGAGGGCGACTTACATTGGCAATTTCACTCAGTTGCTGCTGGGTGATTTTTAGTTCAATAACGGGCAAATCAATCATGCGTTTAGCACGTACTAATTCTAATAAAAAATGAATGATACGTTCTTCAATACCATAAAATGACAAGTGCATACCTTGAACCAGTTTAGGGGTATTACGGCGCATAATGCTATAAATAAACTTATAAATCTCAGGGTTAATGTTAGCTAACTCAGTGAGTTCACATTTAGGGAAAAACAAGCTGTTGATCGGTTCCAGTTCATTGGTATAAAGACTAATTTTAGGGAAAATCTCAACCGCTACAGCCCCAACCCACATTTCTTTACCAAATATAAAACTCGCTAAAGGGCGGTTATCAGCACTGGTGGTGGCAAATGTACCCAGACCATCGATACAGTAAAAATACCCCCGTTCACTGTCATCAGCCAGTAGGTTACTGTATTTCTCAATGCCTTGATCATCGACAGCAATATCCATGATCTCAGCTTTGGTTCTTTCGCTCAATTCACAGGGCCAGTTTATTTGTTTACGTAACGCGAGTGTCATTTATTCTCCAGTCAAACATTTCAGCAAGCGTTAAGCAGACATAACTTGTTTAAAGCTATTAAGCATTGAGCGATCTGTACGTGCTTTTTTTAATTTTCTAATACTTTCTTTTAATGATTGCTCTGCCAAGCGGCCAAATACACCATCATATTCTTTTTCATCAATTTCTTTTTCTGACTCAGCCTCATCTGCAATTTCTTGGGCAACACGGCTTAACTGCATCCACGCATTGGCAATATAAAAACCATGAAACTCCGCCTTGGGCAGTAATTTTTGTGCACTCGCAGGCATTGCTTGCCAGCTTTTAGCAAATAACTCAGCCTTGTCTTCAATTAGCTCATTAAACAAACCTTCATAAGCCTCAAGTAAAGTCTCTGGTAATTTATCCATCGGCAGCACTTTATTAGCGACATTAAAAGAAATCTGCTTTGCTGTTGCTTTATACTCTTCGCTTAGTTGACTCATTAGTTTGTTCTCTATTTCAATGATTAAGTTAGCGCCATGAATTCATGTGATTAACGCAGTTTGAGTAACTAAGTCGCATTAACAGCACTTAAAATGGCACAGGCATAAGGTTTCTATCGCAGAAAATACTGCCATTAAACCTTTAAGCTTTATGTTATTTAGCAACAGACTAGTATAAACGATATTATCAACGCCTTTATAGGTTATAGACATATATATTGGTTGTTTTTGTGAAGCTGCAAATACCTACCCAGTCAATAATGTGATCTTATCCAGTTAGATTAAAAGTGGCCCGTTAAACACATAAAATGAATGCAAACAACTTGACTCATGAATGATGATGCTTTTAACATTTATCGACTCTTTTTAAGGTGTTTTCACTATGGTAAACACAGTTAACGAACTATATTAGCAACAGCTATTTTTAAAAGATGAAATAAACAATTAATCAGATTACCTCACAGTGCATTTAAACAAAAAAACGCGAGTAAATATTAACAAAAGCACAGGCTGAAGTGTTCTTTGTGTGACACATACTTATTTATTTACCTTTTTAAACAGAAGCTTAGCCATAACAGCGCTACTTATTCAGCTTTGATTGAACAAACCAAAATTTCTGTCATAATGTTGTGAAGCCAGTAAGTTAAATTAGCAATCTTTGATATAGATCTTATCTCTTTTTTTATTAACTTTTATGCCTGCTTAACGATTTATGCAGCTTTACGTAATTCGACATACCTAGATAGCTGCACCAGCAATAGTTACCAAGATGATAACAATAAGTTAGTAAAGTTAAGTAAATTTATTGATACTCACCTGCAGAAAAAAGATATTATTGCTCCTAGTGGCTAATTGAACTTTTTATATTGTTATCAAATACTAAATAATAAAATACAAAAATATTAATTCAGGGAAAAGTTGCATGACCGATATTAAGCAAAGCGGCCAATTTTTAACCTGTAGCCTAACAATAAAAAGCACTGAGTACTGTTTTGCTCAAGTTGATTAGCACTTTTGTAAAAGTTGTGCTTAAAAGGATTGTTGCGAGTTAACAAGCCAGTTTACAGCCCTTAGTTAACAAACAAAAACAGCATGAAGGAACTGCGTAAAGCAAGTATAAAAAATTGCATAATAATTATAATTCAACAATTAGCGTTTTTAACGGCCTTTACTGTCACAAGGTGAGTCGTTACATCAATCAGCTGCTGTTATTGTTGGTATTAGTCGGTTTACTGAATAGTGCTTCAGTGACTGCTTTTACTTTTGATAACAAGGCAGCTGATGACTTGTTCCATCAATTAAAAACAGAACAGATCACAGATTTACTTGTCATAGAGCAAACATTACTCAAACTCGAGAACATTATTGCCAGTAACGATATTGAGCGCCAGCAGCTGTTACTTACTGAGCAATGTAAAACCTTTAGCTCCAGTGACAGTGAGCAAAACAACAACTTTATTACCACGACAAACAACATTGAGCAGCAATCTTTTTTTAGTCCACAAATTCCAATTTTGCTGAATTTATGTCGTTCAAAAGCATTCAGATACCTTGACCAACATAGCAGCGCGATTAAACTAAATCAGGCTGCACTTGAACAAGCCTTAGCACTAAATGACAAGCATATCATCGCCAAAGCCCATAATAACATTGCCAAACAAGCACTTTATCAAGGTCAGTTTTCCAAAGCGATTGATAGCTTCACTCAGTCTTTTGAGCTCAATCAACAAATAGGCTTACAGCATGCAGCTAGCTTAGACTTACTGAATTTAGCAGGTATTTACCGGCGCTCAGGCGATAACGAAAAAGCACTTTATTACTACAACAGAATAAAGGGTTACCTTAATAAAACCAGAGACTTAATGTTACTTGCCAATGTTGAAAACTCACTCGCTTATATAGAATTAGATCGCGGTGAATATCAGCAAGCACTGGAATACTTTGAAAAAGTCTATCAGGTCATCGAGGGGATCAATGATCCGCTTTACACCGCTAGAGTTGCGATTGATATGTCAGCGCCGCTGATTAAACTTGGCCGATTAGCAGAAGCAGAAAAGTGGCTAAATCAAGCTCGACCTTACATGACCCCCGAGATGTACTCTCACTATGGTTACATGCATAGTTATTATTTAGAGCTGCGCATGTTACAAGGCAACTATGCTAGCGCCTTTGAGCATTTCAATGCAGCAACAGCTAACTTTCAAAAGTATAATATGCAAAAAGGTTTAGCTATTAGTTATCAGTTAGCCAGTCAGTTATTTGCTATCCAAGCTGATTATAAGTCAGCTAACTACTGGCACCATCAGTTCTTAAGCATTCATAAACAACTCGATCAGTTAAGGCTGGACACCTATAATTCCGACATGAGACTCAAGTTTGACTCAGATAACCTAGAAGATAAACAAGCACAGTTAATTGAGTTCCAAGCGCTTAAAGACATTCAGCTTAATGCCGTAAAAACTCAGCAAAAATTACAATACACCGCCCTCGCAATGACATTTATCTTCTTGTTAATATTAGTTATTTTAATTATTAAGCTGCAAAAAAAGTCACAACAATATCGACAAATAGCATTAAAAGATCCACTCACCAACATCCCTAATCGCTTACATGCCTACGAGGTCATGCAAAAGCTGCTAAAGCAAAAAGTGCAATTTTCTATCTTACTTATCGATGTAGATCACTTTAAGAGTGTCAATGACCGATTCGGCCATGACATCGGTGATATAGCACTACAACTCATTGCTCAAACTTGTCAGCAAAATTGCCGCGAGGAAGATACTGTGGCGCGTATTGGTGGTGAAGAGTTTCTGATCATTATGCCAAAGACAAATATCGAGCAATCGATGATTTTCGCTGAGCGAATTAATCATAAAATGAAACTTGTGAACTCACCGCAGTTAAACGATAACTTGATATTTTCAGTCAGTATCGGCATTACAAGCGTGATTGATGAAAGCAGTATTTCTACTATTTTGAAAAAAGCTGATATTGCCCTCTATGAGGCAAAAAATGACGGCAGAGACTGCTATAGGCATTATCAATATCTCCCAAACATCATTAAAGGAGAGCATTGATATATGCACAGCGGCAATCAAAAAAGCCTTTTTCACGGCATTAATAAAAACCTGTTTATCCAAATGCTAGTTCGTAAGCCATTGCTCATTATTAGCTTAGGTTTAGCTATGCTCAGTATGAGTTTCTCAAGCTTTGCCAAAATAGAAAACCCTGAGTTTGATACACTCTTTAACGCCGCCGATCAAACCGATATTAACGATCCTAGTTTTCCGAAAATGGTTAAAGACCTTGAAAGCTTGCTCGATGTAGAAGATATCGAACGCACTTACTTGTTACTGCCTAAACAGTGTCTTAGTCATAATGTTTTCCATGGCGATGAAAATAAATTAGCCGATCAGTTCATTATTGATACCTTAAAAACTTATCCAGCAATGCCAGCAAGCACTCGAATAGAGTTAAAGCTCTGTGAAGCAACTATCATGCGTTACCGCGGCGATACCTCAGCGGCAAATGCCCTTATTCGTGAAAGTTTGTTAGCAGCAGAAGGGATTAACAATCGCCGCTTAATGGCTGATGCCTATTCACAGCTTGGTCAAATCGCCTCCTATACCGCTGATTTCGCGATGGCGCTGAAAAACTTATTATTGGCTCATGAGCTGTATAAAGAGTTTGATTTACCCACTAGACAGCACCTCAGCCTACTAGATTTAGCGGTCACTTATCGCCGTATGGGCGAAACGGACACCGCCCTAAAATATTATCTCCAGCTTGAGCAAGCCTTTACCAAGAGCAACCAGCTTGATTTAGCCATGATGGTAAAAATGGACATGGCCTATGCCTATGAAGATTTACGCCAATACCAAAAAGCTGCCGACCACTATTTAACCGTATTGGACTATTTTCAGACTATCTATACCGACCCTACATACCCTGCACGGGTAGCTGTAGATATGTCTTACCCACTTATTGAACTAGGCAAATATCAACTCGCCCTTGATTATCTCAAGGAATATGAAGATGTCATTGGCCCTAATGTAGATACTCATTATAGTTTTATGCAATTGTTCTTTGCCCAAGCGAAACATGGGTTAGGGCTCGAAGAGCAAGCAATACCTTACTTAGACAAGGCCACCGCAGGGTTTGAGCGCAATCACAATAAGCGCGGCCATGAAATGCTACTCAAATCAAAAATAGAGATATATGAATCCTTACAAGATTGGCAGCAAGCCTATGACGCACAAATTAGCCTGTATGAGATACATCAGCTAATTGATAAGGCGATGGAAAATCAAAGCAGCACTGAAATGCTAGTCAAGTTTGATAGTGAAAAAATTGAAGCTGAAAATGCTAAATTGATCGCATTCCAATTACTGAAAGAGCAACAGTTAGTCACCCAACAAGACAATAAAAGATTACAAATTATTGCACTAATACTGGGCGGTGCGTCATTAATATTACTGTTTATATTTACTCTCTACTCAAACAAGAAGTCGAAACAATTTAAACAGTTAGCATTGACCGATTTACTAACCCAGTTGCCAAACCGCCTTGCCTTGTATCAACAGGCAAATCAATTATTTAATAATGCCTTAATCAATCAGCAAACTTTGGCTATTGTGTCTTTTGATGTCGATCATTTTAAGCAAGTAAATGACACCTATGGTCATGACGCTGGTGATACTGTCCTTAAAACATTAGCAGAGATCTGTACTAGCAAATTACCAGCAAACGCAGTCATTGGTAGAGTAGGTGGTGAAGAGTTCTTAGTGTTATTACCGCAAATTCGCTCCACTGCTGCGATATCACTAACACAAGCGATCATCGAGCACGTATCAAGTCATGATTTCTCAGCAATTAACCCCGAGCTAAAGGTCACCATCAGTGCTGGGGTGAGCACTTATTATGATGAACAAACATTATCTGAACTGATAAAAAAATCAGACATGGCGCTTTACCAAGCCAAAAGAAATGGCCGAAATCAGCTATCGTACTACCATGATGACTCACAGAGGTTATAATAAAACAGTGGATCACTAACCTAGCGTAAATAGCTGTCATCATGCCTAATTCAAATATACCTCCTAATGCTAATCCAGCGGCTAATACTAATACAGCGCTTAATGCTAGGGAAAAGGAGTCTGCCACAACCCCCTCAGGACTATTACAGCCATTAGCGCATAAGCTTTCAGCCACTGAGATGGCGGAGTTAGCTTACTTAATAAAGAGCTGGGCGTTTGAATTAGGGTTTTCTCAGCTTGGGATCACCGATACCGATTTAAAAAGCGAAGAGAGCAAGTTACAACAATGGCTCGATAATGGTTATCACGGGGAAATGGGCTATATGGCCAGCCACGGCATGATGCGCGCTCGCCCCCATGAGCTTCACCCAGGTACCGTTCGCGTACTCAGCACCAGAATGGACTATTTACCGCCACAAGCGGGCTTTGCCACTAATTTATCAGACCCAAACTTAGGTTATATTTCTCGTTATGCAGGCGGCAGAGATTACCATAAACTGATTCGTAAACAGCTTAAAAAACTCGGTGATAAAATCGTGTCACACTGCCATAACTTAGGGCTTGATGGCATTGATTTCAGACCGTTTGTGGACTCTGCCCCAATCCTTGAACGGCCATTAGCGGAAAAAGCAGGTCTTGGCTGGACAGGTAAACATTCATTATTACTAAACCCTGAGGCTGGCAGTTGGTTCTTTTTAGGCGAAGTGTTAATTAACTTACCTTTGCCTGTAGATATTCCTATCCACCAAAGCTGTAATAGCTGCGTAGCCTGCATAAAATCATGCCCGACTAATGCCATATTAGACAACAATGTCGTCGATGGTCGCCGCTGTATCTCTTACCTCACCATTGAATTACAAGGCGTGATACCTGAAGAATTTCGCCAAGCCATTGGCAATCGCATTTATGGTTGTGATGATTGCCAATTAGTGTGCCCTGTTAACAGTAAAGCGCCGCTAACTCAGCAAACTGATTTTCATATTCGTAAACAACTGATCCAACCTGATTTACTAAGCTTGTTTGCTTGGACTGAAAAGCAATTTCTATCACTTACAGAAGGCAGCCCTATACGTCGAATTGGCCATAAAAGCTGGTTAAGAAACATTGCGATTGCCTTAGGTAACGCGCCGTTTAATCAGCAAATTATTGATGCGCTTAACCTACGCAGATGTAGCGATGAAGTCGATGAAATGGTCATAGAACATATTGATTGGGCACTAGCGCAACAAGCACTTAAACAGCAAGATTTAACCCCTGACGATAAAACAAAAACGGCGCCTAAAAGTCATTTAAGCCGTAAAACCTTGCGAGTGATCCGCAGTGTTGAAAAAGGCTTACCTAGAGACGCTTAAACCTTTTACTTATTGTCATCTTTCAGACACCACGTCTTCAATGAGGTGATTTCTGATCTAAAGTAAAACCGACTTTAATAGTGACTTGCCAGTGAGCAATTAAACCTTCTTCTAGGTGACCTCTGGTCTCAACAACCTGAAACCAACGTAAATGTTTAAGCGATTCATTAGCTGCTGCAATTGCATTTTTTATCGCATCATCAGAGCTGATAGGTGACGATCCTGTTAACTCAATAATTTTATAAGTGTGGCTCATTTGTGACTCCAGTCATTTTAAACTCAATCAACATAGAAATTCAGTAAAGCAATACCAGTCTGAGTATAGATAAGCCTAGCAAAACTGCGTAGTCGCAGATTAAAAACCTCAAAAAGCCCTCTCTCAATGACCTTTAAACTAGTGATCACTTATTAAAGTCACTTTTTATAAAATCAAAAGCTGTAATTTTCACGTCAAAACAATCACAAAAGTTAACAATGGGACTACATTTTCGTAAATAAATTACACAGGCGTCTGGACGTCTAGAAGTTTGTTGTGATAGTCTTGATACAAGCAACCGAATTGATTTCACCCGTAAGTTGAGCAAAATTCATGTGAGGATTATATGATAGAGCTGAGACACCTTCGAACTCTGATGGCACTTAAAGAAAGTGGTAGCCTTGCTGGTGCTGCGAAAAAACGCTTCGTAACTCAATCAGCGCTATCTCATCAAATAAAAGAATTAGAAACACGCATTAATTCGTCTATTTTTATTCGAAAGAGCAAACCATTATCTTTTACTCAAGAAGGCACTCGACTACTTAATTTGGCGGAGGAAATTCTCCCTAAAGTGATGGTGACAGAATCAGATCTGAAAAAAGGCCTTGATGGAGAGGCGCAATCTTTAAAATTGGGCATTGAATGCCATAGCTGCTTTCGCTGGTTAATGCCGGTGACCGAGGCCTTTAAACAAATCGCACCAGATGGCCGTATTGATTTATCTAGCCGTCATTTATTTGATTCATTAAATGCCTTAGCGCTTGGTGAGTTGGATATTGTACTCACTTCAGATCCAGTACCAGGGCATGCACTTGCCTATCAACATTTGTTTGATTTTGAAGTGAAGTTAGTCGTTTCAAATGAGCATCCTCTAGCAAAACAGCCATTCATTAAACCTGAGCAGCTCGCCAAGCAAACACTGATCACTTACCCTGTTCCATTGCAGCGCCTTGATATTTATAAGCACTTTTTAGAACCTGCTGGTGTTGAGGTGGGTGAACAAAAGCAATGTGACTTAACAGCGATGCTGCTTCAACGTATTGCTTGTAATGATGGCGTAGCGGCGCTGCCAAGCTGGTCAATTAATGAAGGCCATGGACTTAACTTAAGTTCTGTAAAACTTGGCAGCGAAGGCTTAAAAAGGCCGTTATTTGCAGCCTACCGCCTTAATACATCCAATACCCATTTAATTCAAAAATGGCTAACCTTAGTGGCTGCTGAAGGGCTAAAGTTACAAAGATTAAGTCAAAAGCACCAATCGCTCTTAGAATGTGCATAAACAAGTTGTGAAAAATCCATAAAAAATGCCACGATTAAGGTGGCATTTTTTATGTCATGGGATTAAATCAACTCGCTATACTAGCTTCATTAATTAGATTCATTAATTGGGTTTATCAATACATTACGTTTGCTCAGCACAGCTCTAAGCACTAAGCCTGCAGAGTTTACATTGCTCGTTTGGTTAATATTATGGGCCACCATAAATTCATTGCGTAACTCATCATCTAACCCAAGAGCCTCAAATGCTTCTATAGATAAACTTTGCTGCTGGGTATCAATGAGCTTTTTTATCACCTGTAATGCTATGGGCTTTTCTGAGGCGGCATTTAAAAATGCAAACGCACTTAAGGTAATCACTTGACCAAATACACTAAATAGCGCCAAGGTTTGCAGTTCATCTGCATCAATATCTATAGCTTGTTTATTGTCTTCAAGCTCACGTAAATAATGCACTGCATCGGTAGCGATATTTTCAGTAAGCGCCCAATAGCCCTTAACTAATTTACAATATGGTTCAGGTAATTCATCTAAGCGTTCTTTTAGATAAAATGAGAAGCTATAGCGGTAAATATTGACTTGGCCTAAACGGATAAGCGCATCTTTTATACTGCGATTTTTTGTCGCGATTACGCCACCAGCTTGAGCGGTATTACTGCGCCAAAGTAAATGAGCGGCAAGCGCGGGATCGCTGGCAATGATATCGATAATAATGCGGATATCTGCTTCATTAATTAAGGCCTTTTTTAAAGGGATCAAAATACCACGGCGCCCAATGACTTGTTCTTCGTTGCCAATAATAGCTTTTACTTGAGTGAGTACCTGCTGCTCAAGGTAGGTCATAAAGCGATGCTTCCCTGTATAATTCTTCGTTCTCGATTAACGAATTTATCCATAGAAACCCTACAAAGGTCAAGTGATTAATGCTGATTAAGACAAAAATCCGACAAGTGCTTTGTCGGCTTTAGTATCTTCAGTGTAATTAGCTAGATAACAAGTTATTATCGTCTAAAAATCAGACGCTTCGCTTATTATCTGTTAGTTCATTACAAAGGGATTTTAAAAACGATAACCTAAGGTTAAGCGAATTGAGCGACCATTACCCGAGTAATAACCGCTGCCGCCCCATTCCTCAGGAACATAATAGCCAGCACTGACATATTGCTTATCTAACAAGTTGTCAGCACGTAAACTGGCACTCCACTCATTACGGGTATAGTTAATGGCTAAGTTAGCTAATACATAACTGGATAACTTAGGGTCAACATTGGCATTATCACCTTCAATAAAGCGCTCGCCAGTATAAATACCTTCAGCAAAAACCTGCCACTGTTGGGCAATATCATAACTCACATACGCACGGGCATTATGCTCCGCAACCCAAGAAAGCGCCTTGCCTTCGTTCTCGCCTTCGGTAAATTCAGCATCAATGTAATCATATGATGCGCCCAGCAACCAATCTGCAGCGATTTGCACATCATAAGCGGCATTAACGCCAAAACGAGTTGAAGCATCAGCATTAACGTTAGCACCGCCGCCCTGTGGACCATCAGTGCGCCCTGCGTCATATACAATTTCATCTTCCAAATCTAAACGGTAAAGGTTTAATTTGAAGGTTTGTGTTGTAGTGGTCCAGTCCCAACCTGCTTCATATGAACGGCCGGTTTGTGGATCAAGACCAAGGGTGGTAATTGGGGTATAGGCTTGCTCATCCACTTTGGCAAAACGGAAATTATCATTGGCGCGAATATAAAAACGATGCGCAAGGCTTGGACGATAGTTTAACCCTAACTCAAATGCATGGGCATCATTATCAAGCTCAACACCATTTGCGTATGATAATTGATCTGTTAAGTCATCTGTCACTTCACTGTAACGCCCACCAACTACATAGGATAATGACTGCGTTAATGGCACTGAGGCTTGCACATAAGCACTGGTCACTTTCTGTTCATTATTACGTTGAATGTAAGCAGTATCAAAATCGGCCTCACCGATACTTAAATCAACCCCAGCAATAATGTCTAAATCACCATTATCTAGCTGATAATTTGCTGTGGCTTTGGGTGAAAAGCTTAATAAACTTCGCTCGATACGCCCAGCACTGCCCCAAATAAAGTTAGTGGTTAGAGTATCAGAGTAAGTTAAATCAGTGGCCAAAGCCCATTCTTTAGTTAATTGGTACTCATAGCCACTGCGCAGCGCTGTGGTCATTTCATGAACATAATCATCATCGGTAAAAGGTGCGGCCTGAGTTGGATCTTGCAGATACTGCTCCAGTGTTAGCGCACCAGGGGCCTGGCGATCATTATCGAAGTAGCTGGCTTCAACAAAGAAATTTTGTAAATCAGTTTGATATTGCAAACGGCCTAGAATTGAGCCGGTTTCACTGTCGTTATTATCGCGATAGTTATCACTTTGATTGTAACTGCCGGCCAAGTAATAATGCCAAGCGTCATTAATTTTGCCTGAAATATCCCCTTTAGCTTCATAAGTATCAAAGCTGCCAGCACTTAATTGCAGTCCGCCGCCGTCTTTATTAGGCGCTTTAGTGATGATGTTAATCACCCCGCCAACAGCTTGATCGCCATAAAGTACCCCAGCACTACCTGATAATATTTCCACCCGCTCAACTTGATTTAACGGCACTGCATTAATGCTAGGAGCCGCAATATCAATATTGTTTAAGCGGCGACCATCAATCAAAATTAAGGTATTGCTGGCGGCTTGAGACGCTGAAAAACCGCGCATGGCAAAAGTCGTACCTGAGTTGTTATCAGACACTTGAATACCCGCTTGAGAACGTAATAACTCCGTTAAGCTCACCGCACCACTAAGCTGAATATCAGCTTGGTCGATCACATTTACATTCGCTGCAATATTAAGAGGATTTGCATCTTGACGACCAATAACCACAATTTTTTCAACCTCTGCATTGGCAGAATTGTCTGTTGTGGTGTCAGCGTAAACAACTGAGGTTGTTGAAGCAGCTAGACCAAATACTAGGCTTAATGCTGATGCGATTTTTGTTAGATTTGTACCCATTTACCTTTAACTCCTGAAAGGAAAAATGGGGCATATTTGCCGCAGCGCATCGTACTCGTAAATTTATCTGTTAGCGATAAGCCATGATTATTTACAAGCAACGAGCTACATTTCGAGATCTGCCCACCGAAATCTCAAAATCATCTATAGGGCCGGTCTCCGGACTTAGGTTAAAGTAGCAAAGCTACTGACGAACATGAATTTTTAACGTTAAATAGCAGCTTAAATTTCACAGCTACAAGCTTTATCGCACTCAGTCCTCACCATTACCGTTGCGGGGGCAGTACTAGATTTTCACTAGTTTCCCGATTATCCCGTGTCATACACAGGCACCACTATAAATTGACGATAAATTATATAAATTTTTGATTGCTACGACTTAAAGCAGCCATATAACAAGCTGATATAGTATAACGTGCTTATGGGGATTTTTGATATAACGAAAATGAATCAATCATATTATTCAACTTATTGAAAAATAGTCTGAATAATATGATTACTCATTAATAGCTCGCTTACTGATAAGCGGATTGTTGATAAACCAATTATTGATAAAAAGAAAATGTCTAGAATCGTAACTGCTTAAAATTCGACATAAATTGACGATGATTGGTCGATTTTAATGGCGCTGAGTTTTTATTAAAAACATCGCCGCGCATAGACTTATGCATAAAGTACAAGTCTTCAACGCCTTTAATTACGGCGTAATAACCTATTTCACCTTGCTGTTTAACTGAGCCACCTTGCTGTAAAAAGTTAGCCATAACGGTACAGCCGATAATGCCGTGATACGCTTCTTGACCACCCATCTGGGTTTTTCCAAGTTGCTCATAAACCACCTCACCTTGGCAGCTGTCTTGGTAGGTGCTAGCAAAATTATTTAAAAATCGCTCAGGCTCGATATTTTCTGCCAAGCCCTCAAAGCCTTGAATACAGAATAAATCAGACCAATTATTTAAACTTTCCCCAGCAGGAACAAACTCAGCTTTATACATATTCCCTTTGCTAGAATTAAATGCCATATTCCAGCCAATAGGCAGCTCAAAAGACACACTTTTGGAAAATATTGATAACTCTCTTTTTGCAGCGTTAGTTGCATCTGCTGATTGATTGGTGGTGCTATTGAGGTAAGACTGTGACTCTTTGGCCATTACTTTATTTCCAGGGCCTAATAACAACAGCCCTGAAAATATTATTGTCGTAAAGCAAGCTTTCATACCTAATTCGTCCTTGGTATTGGTGCTGAAAGGTGAAGTTTGGTTTATTCAAAAATAAATACGGCAAACCTTGTCACCAAGTTGTTGCATTACTGTAATGTTTTAACGCTTAATCTTCAACAACATCTGCGCTATCGGCAGCATCTATTTGCTTAGCATCATCTGATAATGCATCTGCTTCATCGGTTAATGCTTCTGCAGCAATTGCATCTGCAATTGATTTAGCCTTAAGTTGTTTTTCTGTTTTACGTTTATTGCGTTCAGCTTGCGTGGTTAAAAAAGCGGGAAGCTCTTGCTTACCCCAAGCTTCAGCCTCGGCTTCTGATGCAAATCCGTCATGACTTTTAGACACAATAGTCTTAGTTGCAGTCATACGACGAGTGATTTCAGTTTTCCAAGTTGTACCAACTTGTTTTACTCTAAAATCATATTTTTTTGCTTTAGTCATTTTGGGCTTTTTCCTACAAATTTATCGCCACGCATCGCGCGTGATAATGGTTATTGAGTAATAAGATGACATCACCTGATTACTTTACTAATTGATTTGATCCAACGATCATCATTTCACATTTTAGGCAATCGAAAACCAGCTTTAAGCGGTCTTTGCCAATATCGAGCACCATTGGGTCAGCTTTAATGCCTTCAACTTCTTTAGGGCATAAATTAAAGCTGTAACGTAAGCAATGCTTAGTCACCATTAATGGTGCATCGGTTAATAGTTTGTTTTTCTCGTAAGTGTCTTCAATTTGAACCACACCGTGTTGCTCATAAAATTCACGAGACTTATCGTTTGCAACATTAGATAAAAAACTTAAATACTTTTGCGGGAAACGCGCTGACTTATCATGCTCAGCTCGCTGTGGTCGCTGGTAGCCTTTTACTCTGGCGTCATCAAAGGCGGCAATGGCATCTCGCCTTAAACCATTAATCACTGACGCTGGTAAAAACCAACGATTAGCACATTCAATCGTTAACTGCTGTAACTGATAGTCACTGTTACCCAGTTTGCCGAGCTGCGTTCGCAGGCTTGCATCTGCTTTAGCGTAATCTTTCGCCGGCTCTTTTACCCACTCAAGCTCTACTGTAACGCTATGGGCATGCTTGTCACTGATGGTCAGTGAAATGCCTTGCGGCGTATCAGCCAATACCATATCAACCGCAATGTTACGGCTAGCAGAGTCTTTTGATAGCAAAGCATCAAATTGATGATCGAAGTTTCTAAATAACTCCACACCGACTTTTAAGTCTTTCGACACATCGGTCAGATATAAAGTATTACCATCAGCGCGGTTAACCCTTAAGCCTTTGGTTTTGTTATCAGATAAACGCTGCTTTTGATAACCATCAATAAAGAAGCACAAGCCATCACCGTTATTAAACTCAACGGCTTTACCCGCTTTACTGCTATCGACTTTAATAAAATCGCGGCCAACACTGGTGATAACCCCCACTTTTTCACCAATGTACTTTGGCGAGCTAAAATGCTCAATTTGCTCAGTACGTTGATTAATAAAGTAATCTGTCTTACCGCGGTTAAAGCTTTTTTCAGGATCTGGCGTAAAAGTAAATTCGCTTCGACCATGAGACATTGACTCAAGATCGCTGCGGCGATCAATAATCGCATCTAACTGCTGGCGATAATGGGCGGTGACGTTTTTAAGATAACTAATATCTTTTAAACGGCCTTCCACTTTAAATGATGTTACGCCTGCATCAATTAATGCTTCTAAATTCTCAGTTTGGTTGTTGTCTTTTAATGACAACAAATGCTGATTTTCAGCTAACACTTCACCATCACGGGTGGATAAATCGCAAGGCAAACGGCACATTTGTGAACATTCACCACGGTTAGCACTGCGATTAGAAAACGCATGACTGATATTACATAAGCCGCTATAACTGACGCACAATGCGCCATGAACAAAGTACTCAAGCTTAAGTTGCGTACTGGCTGCAATTTCTTTAATTTGCGGTAAATTCAGCTCACGGGCTAATACCACCTGTGAAAAACCGACCTGTTCTAAAAACACTGCTTTTTCTGGGGTGCGATTATCCATTTGGGTACTCGCGTGCAGTGCAATTGGCGGTAAATCTAACTGCAACAAGCCCATATCTTGAATAATTAATGCATCCACACCTGCTTCGTATAATTCCCAAATAAGTGCCTGCGCTTTGGCAATTTCGTCATCCATTAAAATGGTATTTAACGCTACAAACACTTGAGCATGATAACGATGAGCAAACTCTGCCAGTCTGGCAATGTCTTCCACACTATTACCGGCATTATGGCGTGCACCAAATGCAGGTCCGCCAATATATACAGCATCAGCACCATGACGAATAGCTTCAATGCCGTAATCAGCATTTTTAGCGGGTGCCAGTAGTTCAAGCTGCTTTTTCTCTTGCGACTTGCTCGCTAAAGATTGAGAACCTAGAGATTGAGTATCTAGAGGCTTATCAGTGGTTTGTTGTGGGGAAAATATCTCAACAGAGCTCATAATGGGCAGTATCTTTTCAGGGTAATAATAAAAAATGCATCAAGAAGGTGAATTAAACACGGACAATAACCACGTGTCAGGCACTCTCTTGACGCACTGTTGAGCTGCTAGTTTAGCAAAAAATAACCAATATCGATGCTTTTACTTAAACAAATGCTGAATATTCTTAAAATCTGTTTTACCTTCAGCGATTTCTTGCGGGTTTAAACCTGACACTTCATGAGGAAAAACAAGCCATTCTTCAGACTCATGGATAAAATAATCCGGTTTTAAATCAACTGCGGTATTTTTTGGTTTGTAATAAGGACAAGCCACTCGAATATCTGTCGGGATATTTTTGCGCATAAATTTTTGCAATTTATCAATTAATGCATCAACACTGCGGCCAGAATCAAATACATCATCCACAATTAATAGCCCATCATCAGCATTGGCATTTTCAATGATGTAATGTAGGCCATGAACTTTGATTTTCTTGCTTTGCTTATCAGTGCCAATACCGTAATAAGATGACGTTCTTACTGCGATATGATCGGTTTCAACATTCTTAAAATCATAAAATTCTTGCACTGCAATACCGATTGGAGCACCGCCACGCCAAATCCCGACAATAAATTGCGGTCTGAATCCGCTATCGTACACTTGTGCTGCTAATTTGAATGAGTCTTCAAGCAACTGCTGTGCGCTAATATAATGTTTCTCTGTCATTGGATAAGGCCCCTATTATTTTATTGCGGCGGATTTTATACCAATTATAGGTAACTTGTCTGTGAGGAAGAGAAATATTTATCAAATAAGCCTCAAGCCGCACAATGACGACTTGGTATAAAATCACCAAAATAGAATAAGTCTCAACTACCACTCATCAAAGTGCCAGTGTAAATAGTCACAATTAAGCGGGCTATAGTGACAAAAGTGACAATAGTGACAATAGTGACAATAGTGACGACAGTGAGCAATTTCGGCAAGTTTGTGAAGCTTGGCAAATTCTGCTTACTGAGTCGTTATAAAAGCTAGTTTAAATTGCAGTGCTTTTTACTAAAAAGCACTAGGCCATCACAGTTTTAGCACTGACACTGCTAACGGATTCAGTCATAATCGCAGCTAACTTTATGGCAATTAAGCAAGTGCTTAAGTTGCTTGAGTTATTTAAGTTGCGTAAGCTTAATTATCTCTCGCGATATATCGCCAAAATCACCCCACTTTGTCGAGGCATACATGATAAAGATTAAACATATTGCATTCACTCTGGCTGTTGCTGCATTCACATTAACCCTAACGGGCTGTGGCAAACCTGCTGATACAACGGTTACAACTACAGAAAAAACTGCTGTTGAAACGGCTGTAGAAACTGTTGAAAAAACTGCTGTAACTCCATCTAGGTTTGTTGAAGGTCAACATTACACTCAAGTTTCTGATGCACCAGCATCAAGTGAACCTAAGATTTCTGAATTTTTCTCTTTTTACTGCCATAACTGTTACAACATGGAAACCCAGTACCTGCCAGAAATTAAAGGTAACTTGAATAAAGAGATTAACTTTGAAACAAAGCACGTTGACTTTATGAACAGTGATATTGGTACTGAAGTCATGCGCGCCTTAGCCGTTATTCATGAAGTGGGTAATGCGGATGTATTAAATAAAGCCATGTTCCAAGCGATTCAAGGCGAAGGTGGACACCACGACCACAGTGCTCCAGGTCATAGCCATGACGAGCCTGAAATCAACAATCGTGACGATATCAAACAAGTGTTTGCAGCTCACGGTATCGATAGCGCCGCTTATGACAAGATTGCTGACAGCGAAGCTACAGATAAGAAATTGTCTCAATGGCGCCAACAGCAAATCATGTACCGCGTTCAAAGCGTACCGACTTTCATCGTTAACGATAAGTATGCTATCAACATGAATGAAATGCGTACTCTTGGCGATCTAATTGACGTGATGAATTACTTAGCATTAGAAAAGAAATAAGCTACAAAGAATCATTGTCTAAGTACAATCTTTAGCGTATTAAAAAGCCCAATCATGATAATCATGCTTGGGCTTTTTTAGGTTTGTTATAACGTAAAATTGTCAATAGCCAATGGTATATAGATTGAATTAATGACTAAGAATTTCTCACCATATCAATAATATGAAACATGGCAAACACGATATGTACCATCAAGAAACCCACAAAGCCTTGGGCAAAAAGAATGTGGTATTTACGCCACATTAATGCATCACTGCTACCTTGAGTGGCAAACCATGCGATGCCGGTAATACTCACTAGCGCCATTAAAATCAGCCCTATTCCTTCAACAATACTGAAGATACCTTTGCCTCCAGAGCTCGGTAAAGTGCCCTTTTTTAACTGCTTAATTTCATCTACACATTGGGAAAAGTCTAATCTTAACCACGGAAAGAACTGACGCCAGTGGCCATTTAACAGATTCTTCAGCATAAATAACAAACCAAATATAGCTGCCACTAAGCCTAGATACACATGCAAACTGTCCCAAATACTGGCATTGGCTCTTAATTGCCGACCGATTAGGATCCATGGGCTAGTTACCACCAAAAATACGCTTAGGGTTATCACAATGACATGCAGTTTTTCGGCAATAGCACTAACCAAAGCAGATGACTTTTGACTCATGAATTTACCTTCCTTTTGCAATGATAAGCACTTAACTTATTCTCAGTCTTAAGCTCGTTAAGCGCTATGAATTTGGTCTACATAGGCATCTACTTTTTCCCAGTCGGTGTACTCAACTTGGGTATTAGGATCCGTAGGCCCTTTGGTCATCCACATGATAAAGCGAATAATATTACGATCCATTGGGCCATAACCTTGATAATCTAAATTACCACCAAACACTTCCAGTACTTTAGGTTGCCAGTCACTTTGCTTTAAAAAAGCTTGCATATACATATTGGTGTCTGGGGTGTTTTTACCCGGTTTCCTAGCAACTAAACTCACAGAGAAAAAACCATTGGGTTTACTATCAAGGACTGCTTTATTGTCGGCAGCAAATTGATAGAGTGCTGGGCGGTGCTTACCATGGCGGATACTGGCACCAATAAATACTTTATCAAATGCACTGATATCAGGCTTATCTTGCAGCGCTGCTAAGGTGACTGTGTTGCCTTTAGCGATGAGCTTTTGCTGCATGTAATCGCAAATCTTACGGGTTTGACCGTGAACCGTTGAATAAATAATTAAAATGCTACTCACGTTAACCTCAATTTTAAAAAGTGTTATCTGTCATTAACTTCATCTTAATTGAATTGGCGCAACAATTACATGGATCAGATCACGACAAATTAGTCGCAACACCCATTAATAATCAAGACTTTTGGCTGGCTCACAAAATGCGGGATAAAGTCTAAGCTTCACTCACTTATGTTTTTTAATTTGTAAAAAATACAAATCGAAGTTAGCTGCTATTAGCACTACGACACCTATTCAAACTGACCACCTAAGGCACGCATATCGCTAAAGCCCAAGCGATAGCTTCCTAATAGAGAGCATTTTACACTTAGCGCTAAACGGCAAATTATGTAACTATGTGGCTAAGATTGAGAGACAAGGAAAAGTGACCTTAATGCCCGCAGTTTCAGACAAAAAACCGCAGCAATTATTATTGTGGATGACCTTCATCATGTCGATGGTGTTTGCCGTATGGCAAGCCTTACTCAATAACTTTGTTATCGAGAAAGCGGCATTTACTGGGGCTGAAATTGGCATGCTGCAAAGTTTGCGTGAAGTACCCGGCTTTTTAGCCTTTACCGCTATATTTGTATTACTGCTAATTCGAGAGCAAACCTTCGCGCTGTTGTCACTGGCGGTATTAGCCATTGGCATTGCTATAACTGGCTTTTTCCCCAGTGTATTAGGGCTTTATATCACCACAGTTTTAATGTCGATTGGCTTTCATTATTTTGAAACCGTTAATCAATCTTTGACACTACAATGGGTCGATAAACAACACACCGCAGAGTTTTTAGGTAAAGCATTAGCGTGGCGATCTGCGGCTGCGTTACTGGGTTATGGCAGTATTTGGCTGGTAATGACTTGGCTTAAACTCGATTATGTGTGGATGTATGCCATCATTGGCGGCTTAGGCTTAATTGCGGTTATCATGATGAGTCTGTATTACCCACATTTCCCTATTGCTGAGCCGCAGCACAAAAAGCTTATCTTTAGACAGCGTTACTGGCTTTACTACGCACTCACTTTTTTATCAGGCGCCAGAAGACAAATCTTTATGGTCTTCGCTGGTTTCATGATGGTGGAAAAATTTGGCTATTCAGTGACTCAAATCACCTCACTGTTTTTAATTAATTACGTGGTTAATTTACTATTTGCACCAGCCATTGGCCGCTTTATTAGTCGCATAGGTGAACGTAATGCTTTGGTGATTGAATACCTTGGCTTAATTATTGTTTTTGCTAGCTACGCCGTCGTTGAGCACGCCACCATAGCCGCAGCCTTGTATGTTATTGACCATCTATTATTTGCTATGGCTATTGCCATGAAAACCTACTTTCAAAAAATTGCCGATCCTAAAGATATTGCTGCCAGTATGTCGGTTAGCTTTACCATTAATCATATTGCCGCAGTGATTATTCCGGTACTGTTAGGCATATTATGGTTAAGCTCGCCTCAATGGGTATTTATGATTGGAGTCGGCTTTGCTATATGCTCGTTAATATTGGCATTAAACATCCCGACATCTCCTGCTGCTGGCAATGAAACTAATTGGCGTTTTGTAACAAAAACATCAAAACTCAAAACACCATAAAACAATAAGAATAAACAATAAGAATAAACAATAAGAATAAAAAAATGGCAAACATTCAACCGCAAATCGCTGAAGCCCAAGTCTCCACTAAGGCCTCAACTAAGGC
>NZ_MCTV01000025.1:0-13371 GCF_002874545.1 Shewanella sp. 10N.286.52.C2 | reverse complement strand
TCAACTAAGGCCTCAACTAAAGCTTCGACTAAGCCGCTAAACTCAGCACAGGCAAACGACAACGGCGCTAAGGTTTCAGCAAGTAAAAAAGCGCTTTTGCTGGGTAAAGTACTGGGATTAGCCAGTGAAGAAGATTATCGCCCTTCCAGTGCATCCATTGCTGAGCGAGCTGAGTTTCGACTACGAAAACTACACTCTCAGCATCAGCTTAATCTGGAAACCATCTTTAAATTGGCTCTCACTTATACGCCTACAGATGTGACAGGAGAAGATTTAGACCCTGATTGGAGTTACCAGTTTTTTCAAATGGCTGAGCAAATTAATAGCCGCAGAATGCAAGATTTATGGGCACGCATTTTAGCCAGTGAAATAGTTAAACCGGGTAATTTTAGCCTAAGAACATTGGCAACCCTTAAACAACTGACCCAAAGAGAAGCCCATATTCTTGAAAAAGCCTTGGGAATGTCAGTAAAACTTAATCACGAAAGCCGTTATAAACTGCTCAGTGGCTACCGTATACATGGCGGTATCAAACAATATTTTAGAAAATCGACTCTGATGAATTTCGGGCTATCGAAATATGGTTTGCCCTATTCGAGTATATTGACCTTAATTGATGCGGGAATACTTCACAGCAGTGAATTTGAAACTGGCACCTTAGACAAAGGCGTTAAAATTCAATTAAATATGATAGACAACAAAATAGCTATTGAGCCTAATAGCAATAACTTACTATTCAGTTATTACCGTTTTACCCCCATTGGAGATGAACTCAGCCAATTGGTTCATCCTAAGGTTGATAGTGCTTTTGTAAAGGATTTAACCGCACTACTTAGCAGAGACTTTAAGGTAGAAAGTTAATAGCAGCTATATAGATGCGAGACTATTTAAAGTCTTTAGTTGAGGCGACTGTGGCTTGAACATCCGCTTGCGTCTCACCATGCTCATAAAGAGAAGAATGCTGAGCTTTATGCATCGAAAATAAAAATTGTCTGAGGGTTTCTCTTGAGTCTTCTCCGACAATAATTGTTGCTGCAATAACGCCATTGTCTGAGCGAACTTTTTTATATTCAATATCAAAACTAATTTCATGGGTAAGCACCAAGGTGCCACGCCTAGGTTTGCTTGACTCGATAATCTGCGGTGCATCTAAAGTGACGCCAGTGCTTGAAAGCGACAACACATCAATGGCTAAATTTGTATCAAAATCAATAATTCTGACATTATCTAACTCTTTCATGCGCCAGCTTCTATCTGCACCTCGGGTATCCACGACTTCAGGGATCCCCAGTTGAGACACAAATTGGCCCAGTTCATCCATTTTTAAAGAGAAAGGAAACCATAAACGGTAGTGACCAATTTCAGCTAGTAACGTCATCTGAGTTTTCCCTAACAGGCTGGCTAAAGCCTCGGGCATTTCAGTGGTCACAGCAACGGAATCAGTATCACTTTTACTAACAACAGGAGGCTGCTTGGCAAAAAGTTCACTGAAACAGGCTAACTCTTCTTTGGTTAATGTTGAAGTCATTGTCAATCCTCCCTGATGTTTATACTTTAAGATAGCCTAAAAACATTAACACGCAAGCTACATTTATTCAAACATGTAGAAATGTTCAGTTTTAATAAAAACCAATAAAATTATAGGCTTTCAACATTTAGCCTATACCTAAAAAGAGTTAGCCACCTACTTGAAACCAGCTCGTGATTCAACGACTTTCGAATCAATTATCTCAAGCATACTCAAGTCATCCACCCACTGTGAGTAAATCTAGCGCCAGCTATTTAGCACCATATCATTTTCAAAATAATCTTGGGAAAAATAAATAAATCACAATTAGGTTGCGCGCAATATAATTGTGATTTATTGTTACTCCCAGTTAAGTTGCGCACAACCTAAATTCAAGTGTGCGTATCAAGATAATGATTTTAATTATGTAATTTGGAGTAATAATGGACATCATTTATTCAGCATCAGCAAAAACTACCGGCGGTCGTGATGGACGCTCAGTATCTTCAGACAACAAACTTTCTGTTGAGTTAAGCACGCCAAAAGAATTAGGTGGCGCAGGCGGAGAAGGAACCAACCCTGAACAACTTTTTGCTGCTGGTTATTCAGCCTGTTTTATTGGCGCGATGAAATTTGTTGCGGCCCAAGATAAGAAAATACTCAGTGCTGATTTGTCAGTAGAAGCAACCGTGGGCATTGGTGCAAATACCCAAGGCGCTGGGTTTGCCATTGAGGTGGCACTTCGCATTGATTTACCAGCAATGGATAAAGTAGCAGCGCAAGCCTTAATCGAAAAAGCTCATCAAGTTTGCCCTTATTCCAATGCAACTCGCGGTAACATTCGCGTTGAGCTGTCACTGGTTTAAGCATAAACAGCTGTTGAGACTATTGCTCTAAACACTGATCAAAAAGCCCCCAAATTACTCATTTATAGCGTAATTAGGGGCTTTTTGTTTAAATGATTTAGAACTTTTCGAGTAAATTTTCAGAGAAGTCCTTTGTCGTTATTTCAAGGTTTAAATCGGCAAGTTTTGATTCGATAGCACTGATATCAGCTTGAAGTGTGGCCAGTGTCAGGGTGTTATTGTCTAACTCAAACACTTGCTTTTGAGTCGTCAAATAAAACAATAAAACCGTTAACGCATCTGGATCATTGTCCCTAGCGGCCAGTTTGATTTTAGCCAGTTTGCGATAAATTCGATTATGCAGTTGTTTTAACTTCCATACCCAGTAAATCTCTTTTAGGTATTCATGCTTCTTATAAAAGTTCATTACTAAGCTGCAGGTGAGTACCGCGAGGATAACGCCTAACAAGTTTAGGTGAAAGTGCCCAGTAGATTCACCACTGGCCACCGTTTTATTACCAAAAAATTCAATTAGCACGGTACCAAAACCGAGGGATAATAGGGTTAAACTCGCCACTAATGACACTAGAACCACATTCAAACGTTGACGATATAGCGCCTTATCAACCTTCATTAACTGCATGCAACAACCTTAAAAAAATATGATGACTTATTTTACACTGAATAAGATCGCAAAGTAGCCATTGCTAAGGCTATTTTAATTAGGGAGTAAACCTTTGTCGTGTTAGTAGCAAAACTTCAGCCTTAGTTTTTAATGTGCACGCGTCAACAGCCTATAGCCAATATTTTCAGATTTAACTTAACCACTTAGTAAAATGCTACCTAGATGATTTTATGATAAAAAACTTTCATCTTGGTTTATTTTGACTAGGCTTAACATTAGTAGTTATTTTAACCAATTAGAAAAAATTAAAAACAACCAGCTCAGTTGATAAGTCTTAAAAGACACATAAAAGCCAAAAGATGAATTATAGATGCCTATTGCTGTTGCCTGTCATCAGCTTGAAAGAAATTATTGTCATAGTGCTTCTAAGTATATCGTTGCAGAAAGGGATTTATAGATGGATATCAAGGGGAGCTTAGAGTGTAACCAGTTAATTAAACGCTATATTGCCACCAGAGCCGCCACAACCGAAATATGCGCCCCGTTAGAAATAGAAGATCTGTGTATTCAGCCCTGCGCCGACGTCAGTCCACCTAAATGGCATTTGGGACATACTACTTGGTTTTTTGAAGAGCTAATATTACGCCAGTTTGTTGCAGGTTATCAGCGCTTTGATGAGCATTTTAGCTTAATTTTTAACTCTTACTATAAATCAGCAGGCCTGCATTGGACCCAAAAAGATCGCGGTAACTTGTCTAGGCCTACGGTAGCGCAAATAGCCCAATACCGTCAGCAAATTGATGAGCTAATTGTAAGCTTACTCAATGCTGGGATATCAGAAGAAATTGCTACCATTATTGAAATTGGTATTCATCATGAGCAGCAGCATCAAGAGCTTCTGTATATGGACATTAAGTATATTCTGCATTGCAATCCCAGCAGTCCTCGCTACAGCAAAACACCGTTAATGAGCGCACAAGCGGTCACTGGCTCATGGCACACTTATACTCAGCAACTGGTGGAAATTGGTCATTGTGGCGAAGGCTACGCATTTGATAATGAATCACCGCCTCATAAAACTTACCTGACAGATTTCTCAATCTCTGACACTCTTATCACTAATGGTGAGTATTTAGCGTTTATTGAGTCAGCAGGCTATCAAACGCCAAAATACTGGTTAAGCATGGGCTGGGATTGGCTTAACGAGAACGGTATTACATCGCCTTTGTATTGGCGAAATCTCGATGGAAAATGGTTTGAATACACCCTTCATGGCCTAACACCTTTAGACTTAAGTGCCCCTGTGGTTCATGTCAGTTATTTTGAGGCCAACGCCTTTGCCAATTGGCGCCAATGCCGCTTACCCACAGAGCAAGAGCTAGAGCATTATTTACGCAGTAGCGACAATCAAGCCTTAATCTCAGCCCAAGGCCTGCCACCAGCAAGTTATCATCAACCTCAGTTACACCCCATCAATGCAGGTGATACTTCAGGTCAAGTCTGGTGTTGGAGCCAAAGCCATTATTCAGCCTACCCCGGCTATAAGCCCTTTGAAGGCAAGTTAGAAGAATACAATGGCAAGTTTATGTGTAATCAGTTTGTGCTTAGAGGCGGCTGTATTGCCACACCGCCACATCACTATCGACATAGTTATAGAAATTTTTATCAACCACACCAGCAATGGATGTTTTCAGGGATCAGATTAGCAAAGGATATCGTGTGAAGATTTCTAAAATTGATTATAAAAGTGACAATATTGACGCAATAAATAAAGAGCAATTTGCGATTGATGTATTAACTGGCCTTAGCGCTAGCCCAAAAACCTTACAAGCTAAATACTTCTACGACGATACTGGCAGTAAGATTTTTCAGCAAATTACCCAACATGAAGATTACTACCCCACTCGCACTGAGTTTGAAATTTTAAACACCATCAAACATGAACTGGCGGAGCTTATAGGTGAACAGGAAATTGATATTATCGAACTCGGAGCAGGCGACGGTCATAAAAGCCAATTAATCATTGATGGGTTCGTGGATCACAACTGTAAAGTCAATTACTACCCCATCGACATTTCAGAAGAAGCCATGCTGATGTTAGAAGACAACATTTGCGATCACCCTAATGTTGAATGTCACGGCATAGTAGCGGAATACTTTGAAGGCTTAAGGCTGGTGAGAGAAAAATCGACCAACAAACAACTGGTATTGTTTTTAGGCTCCAATATTGGCAATTTTGATCGAGTTCAAAACCAAGGCTTTTTACGTCGTTTGTGGATGAGCATGAATGCTGGCGACTATGCACTGGTGGGTTTTGACCTAAAAAAAGATGTCGATATACTGACCCGAGCTTATAACGACTCCAGTGGACTCACCAAAGACTTTAACCTGAATTTATTAACGCGGATCAACAACGAGCTTGGGGCTAACTTTGTAGTGGATAATTTTCAGCACTTTGGCATTTACAGCCCCCTTCTGGGCGCTATGGAAAGCTACGTCATCGCCTCAAAGCCACAAAATGTCTATATTTCGGCGCTAAAAAGACAATTTCATTTCGACGCCTTTGAACCGATTCATTTAGAGTACTCCTTTAAGTTTCTCAAAAGTGATATTGACTTTATTAGCCAACATACCGGTTTTGAGGTCATTAAACACTTTTCAGATGAGCGCGACTATTTCATTGATTCATTGTGGCAAGTTAACAAGTAACCACCCTATTTTAATACTATGACGTCATCTTGCGATAACAACCGCGGCAAACTAGGCTTTGGCAGTGGCGATTTAATACCTTGCATGAAAGAGACTTAAAACCATTCAAACTCAGGAGCGAACAATGCCCCAAGATCTTCAAGCCAATAAACACAATGCTATCGCATTTTACCGCTGCGCTTATTTAGGCGACCCTGTTAAGGCCGTTGAAAAATATGTTGGCGCAGAATACATTCAGCACAATCCGATTGTGGCAGATGGTAAACAGGCTTTCATCGATTACTTCATTGAGATGGCTGAATATAAAGGAAAAACAATTGAGTTTGTCAGGGCCATAGCAGAAGATGATTTAATGGCGCTGCATACCCATCAAGTGTGGCCTGGTAACGATCAGTATGTCACCATGGATTTCTTTCGATTTGATGACCAAGGCAAGATAGTCGAACATTGGGACTCTATTCAACAAATACCCGCTGAATCAAAACATAGTAATACAATGTATTAAGCCGTCATTAGGCGTAAATTAAGCTATTTCTTGCTTATCTATAGAAGTCTTTCAAAACCAGTAAATCATTAACGTGATAGCTTAACCATCAAACCTAAATCGACTAATAATTGCTAATAATCTTATGAAACTTGAAGAAATTTACCGACAAGACCTTAGTTTACTTATCGCCTTACAAATCTTAGTCGAAGAGTGCAGTGTTACAAAAGCAGCAAAACGGCTGCACTTGAGTCAATCTGCCACCAGTCGAATCTTAAGTCGCTTGCGGGAAATGCTCAACGACCCTCTCTTTTCACGGGTCGGCCAACAATTAGTACCAACCCAATATGCTCTAGATTGCTATCAACAGCTGCAAGGCCCTACAGGTCAATTACTACAACTGCTTACCCCCAGTGAATTTATTGCCAAAGAATGCCAACAAAAATTCACCATAGCTACCACTGACTTTGCCGCACAAGGTCTGCTGCCACTGGTGTTACCTAAGCTCTATCAACTAGCACCCAATATTGGCATTGAGGTCATTCCGGTGCAGCATCAATACCTTCAATCGCAACTAAGTTTACAAGGCGCTGACATGGCAATTTGCCGCGCCATAGATCAAACAGAGCAATTACAACAAACAAGGTTAGGTTTAGTGGGCGTTAGCTGTTTAGTTTCTAATAACCACCCTGTTGCAGATAAAGCCCTATCTCTAGAAGATTACCTACACTTTCCCCACGCTACCATTGCCATTAGTGATGGTGTTAAAGCCATTGTCGACTCATCTATCGCGCAATTCCCACAACGTAAAGAGTTATTAAGGGCGCCAAACTTAGACAGTGCACTGGCACTGCTTGAGCTGCATCCATTAATTATTACCTTGCCAGAGGGTATGGCTGAAATCGCCGCAGCCAAACACGGTTTAATTGTAAAGCCACTGCCGTTTGCAATAGCGCCACTAAACTACAATTTATTTTGGCATGCACGCTGTGAATTAGATAAAGGTCAGCGCTGGCTAAGGGATAAAATAGTCGACTTAATTAAGCCTTTGCTTATCAGTAACAGGCAATAATGAGCACTAAAAAAGACACTAAAAAGCGGCTATTAAAGCCGCTTTACGATCTTTTAAATAAATGCTTGAGCTAAAAAATTAATCTTTAATGAATAGCTTCAAGCTAATAAATTATTGGCAATTAACTAATACCCGCCCCGTCACCTTACCTTTAACAATCTGCTGTGCAAATTCTGGTACTTGTTCAAGAGCAACAGTTTGACAGGCTTGCTGGTAAAAACTCTCTGGCAACAAGGCAATAACTTGCTCCCATGCCTTCACGCGCTTTTCAAACGGGCAAGCAACAGAGTCAACACCCAACAAGTTAACTCCACGTAAAATAAACGGCATCACTGTGGTTGGTAAGGCAAAGCCACCCGCTAAACCACAAATAGCGGCACTACCACCATAATTGATTTGGGTTAACGCGGTAGCCAACACTTGATTACCGACGGTATCAACCACCCCTGCCCAGCGCTGTTTATCTAAAGGGCGACCCGCTTGTTCAAACTCGCTTCGGTCAATCACTTCACTGGCACCAAGCTGTTTAAGCAGCTCACCATTAGACTCAACACGGCCAGAACTTGCCACAACGCGATAGCCAAGCGCTGACAGTAACGTCACAGCAACAGAGCCAACACCGCCACTGGCACCCGTTACTAGCACTTCACCTTGTTCAGGTGTAACACCAGCCTGCTGTAATGCTTGCACACACAACATCGCAGTTAACCCTGCTGTGCCAACCATCATAGCTTTAGCAGCATCAGCATTTTGAGGCATAGGTACTAACCAATCAGCTTTAACACGAGCCTTCTGGGCCATACCGCCCCAATGGTTTTCACCAACGCCCCAACCCGTTAGGATTACCTCATCACCAGCTTTATAACGCGGATCTGCAGATTCACTTACCACACCCGCAAAATCAATCCCTGGTACCATTGGGAAATTACGAATAATTTTGCCTAACCCAGTGACCGCTAGACCATCTTTGTAATTTAGCGATGAATAACTTACATCAACTAACACTTCACCTTCAGGAAGATCAGCAACAGATAATTGGCGAACCTCAGCTTGGGTCTGCTTATCATTTTGGGTTAATACAAGTGCGTTAAACATGGTGGCGCTCCTTACATTTTAGATAAAATTATCATAGTGTAAAAACCACCATGAATACACTGCAAACTTTGCATGCCACACATGCACAGGAGTCATACACAAAGGCCGGTGTTGAGATGGGCATGTTTGCTGATAGCTGTTAGCTGATCACATATCATTTGCGAGCAAAATAAACCATCAAATGAGTATAGGTGCAATTCAGCGTTAGTGAGGGAGGAGGAGAAATAAAGAAAATTGTAGCCTTAAAATGCCCTCAAATTAAAGCCTCATAGATATAAAACCACTCTGCTTTTATCTTGTTAAATATAACAAAACAGGCAAGTTTAATTCTTAATAACTCCTTTAAAACGCGCGAAAGTATTCATTTGTTCGGACGCATTAAGGGGATGATAGTCTTTATTATTTGCGATCAATGTGTATTTACCTTGTGATTGCTTAATTACTTTTCTAAGTAAATACTGCGGTTCCCCTATATCATCTAGTAACTCAATTGCTAGGATTTGATTTGAGATTGAGCCAGCACTAACTGGCGTGATCCATTCAAATAGCAATAGGTCACCATCAAGTATGGGGGATTTCCCACCATTCATTGAGTTACCTGATGCTTTTGCAATGAAGTGTTTATCTGGGTTATTTGTTCCGTATTCTGTGGGGATTTGTATAAAACTTACCTTATCAGCCGTACTGGTTTTAAAGTGACCGCAAGCAATTTTAAGATCTTCAAAAAACGGTAATGAAACTAGGTTTTGATTGTCGAGTTCTGCCTCAAGATTTGGCAGGTTTAAAGTAGCGATATCTTCTTTGGTGATTGTCATATCAAGCTTATTGTAATAATGGCTAAGATCCTCCCGCATTTGAGTGGTAATCGCGCTCAAATCTGATTGTTTGAGTTTGTCCCATAACACGGTATCAAATGCGATCAAATTCAACTCTTGGCACTGATAAAAGAAACGCTTACGTTCGAATTTTTCAAATGGATTGATAAGAATATTACGCTTGATATACGCCGAATCCAATAAATTTTCACTGATATTAAGTGGGTTACCGCCTTTCTCTGCTTTACCATATTTACTCAATAAAGATTCATAGAAACCTGCATATAAACCAGCAACTACATCTAAATCCAATTCGCCTTGTTTATTACAGTGGTTCGCCATGACAATAAGCAAAATAATTTTGTATGAGAAAGTATAATCACGTTTTTCAATAAACTCGATAAAGTCAGCCTTTCGAGTATCCTGTGTTCTAAGTGGAATATTTTTGGTGATTCTTATTTTTTCTAGCTGTTCGAAGCTAAAGTAATTAAGATTTTTACTACCAAATGGAATCGTTTTATCGGCAACCAAATCACCTTTTTTCATCCAAGCTTTTACTGTACCTGTTGAAATAAATAGCTCTCTAGCTAGCTGCTCTTCATTTAGTAGGTCTCTAAACTCTTTTTCAAAATTAAAGATATTAATCGGTTCGATTCTTCGCTCCGACTCCCATAATCCATCTAAAATAATTAATTCATTCTGAGATGTCCCTTGAACATCTTTTACCAGATCACCAAAAGGTTGATAGTGACTCAAATTAAATAAGCCATGTAATGACCAAGGTGTAATAGCTGCTCCATAACTATCAACCACATCAATTACATATAGCGCTTCTTTGCCTGGATAATTTCGTGTTCCTCGTCCTAATTGCTGGGTATAAAGTACTTTCGACATTGTTGGCCTAGCCATAACAAGAATACTGGTTTGAGGCGAATCCCAGCCTTCGTTTATTAAATCGCAAGCACATAGCATTTGAACCTCACCCCTATGATATAAATCTAGGCCAGTACGTTCCTTACCACTTACCGAAGCCGCTTTTATACCTGATTGATTTAATAGCTTGGCCATTCTTTGGGTGTGTTTAATATCGACACAAAACACTATGCCCTGCTGTGTGCTGATAGATTGTGCTTGTTGATTAAAAAAGTATTTAAGTAAAACATCTGCAATCAGTTGGTCACGCGAAGGGATGATCACAGTTTTCTGTAAATCGGTTTTAACGAATTCTTTGCCGTTAAATCTTACCTTCGAAAAATCAATATTTGATTCTAATCTGAAAGCTCGAATTTGCGGCACTAACTTTTTCAAAATAGCTTGTTCTAAGGTCATCTCAACTTCGTAATGACCAAAAATATCACTCAGAGAGCGCTTATCAAGACGCTCATCCGTAGCAGTTAAGCCCAAAAGACTCTTAGGAGAAAAGTAATTTAAAACTTGGCGTAAACCATCTGCAGCAGCTCTGTGCGCTTCATCAATAAGAATATAATCGAAATGGTTTCTAGCGAGTTTACGATAATGCCGTAATACATAGGCACTAGTTTGCACTGTAATATCGAGTTGTGAATTGTTAAGTAACTCACCAACCCTTATCTCTGGAATTTGTGCCTCTAACCTTTTAATTAGCTGCATTTTTAGCGCAACTGTCGGCACAACAGCTAACACTTGTTTGGCATTGGATTGCTGTAATTGCTGCCTAACATCTTCAATAAACACTTCTGTTTTACCCGAACCAGTAGGCAGTACTACTAAAAATCTATTCTGGCCTGCTTTTCTTTTTTCAATTAGGGTGTTTACAGCATCCTGTTGATGGGCATATAAACTAAAATCAACGGAACGTTCAGCTCTATATAATGGAGATTTTAAGAAATGTTCAGATTGGCCAAAATAATCTTTCATTTGGTCTTCAAATTTAAAAGAATCACTCATGCCCCTATCTGACCAGCGATATACAAGGTAACCGTCATTTACTAATGAGTTTTGTTTAAATAGTTGCGATCGATATTGCTTCTGAGAGACTATCCGAGATAAGGGGTGATGATAGGTTTCACCATTTAGTTCTATCGCTATAGGTGATGTTTTACGATGCAAAATGTAATCAATAAATCGCTTATGTCCTTGCCTATCGATATAAGGAGCTTCCGCTTGCAAAGCATGTATAGATGCTGGCCCAAACACACTCTCAAATATTTCTGCAAACTTAAATTCGGGGGGAGTAGGATCGATATGTTGTTCCTCACGATTCGAGCCAAACTTTTTTAGTTCTATGCTCTCAATTTCGGAGGATAAAAAGTGGCTTATATCATCAATTAACTGCTGTATTTCAAGTGCACAAAAACGGAGTAACCCTTGATAATGGTGCATCAGCTGATTCTGATAGCTAGTGTAATCAACATAATAAAAATCAGAAGGTTGAAGGGAATATAATGAATTATCGACCAAAATTGCTGAAGGCTGATTCCGCAAATTAGAATCATTATTGCCGATAAAAGTATATAAGCGGCCAACATCAACCACATTTTCTAACTTATACCCAAAACTAGCTAAAACCTGATCAACTGCAATCCCATCAAGCCCCATTGCGATCGCCTTTAATAAGAATTGCATTAAGCCACTTTTCATCCTGTCGGTCAGGCCGAGCATCAGCAGTGATCCAACTTTTTACAACATTAAAATCACTTCCATCTATGAAATCGTTAAGCCTTTTTTCATCTGCATTCGTGAAATAACGCCCGCCTCTCTCTACATCGCTAACACCATACTTAAAAGAACAATAAAGATAACCACCATCCCTTAAACTTCTAGATAAATTAGCGAATGAAGCTGGCAGTAAATTACTAGCTACATGTAATAAAGAGGCGCAAGCCCAAATACCATCAGCCAATGATGAAGCTTTAAAACAATCAAAAGTGTTTAGTTCAACATCAATCCCCGTTAGTTCAGATGCTTTTAGCACTAAACTCTCACTTGCATCAAATGCACTCACTTCGAAGCCTTGCTTTAAAAAATACAAGCTATCTCGTCCGCTTCCGCAGCCAGCATCAATAATATGCCCATTCGGCTTTAATAGAGGAATGAAGATTTCGTACAAAAGGGATAAATCTACATTGACGGTATCATTATAAAATGATTCAGCATTAATGTTATAAAAGTTATTTATCATAGGCTTGGATTGTATAAGCAATTTTCAACAGACTATCATAAGCAGCAAGATATATTGTATTTCTGCATCAAGCAACTTAACTCATAGCAAATATTAATTGAGAAAGGTAATTGAAATTGAAGGCTGACACGTTAATCGAATAAATGTTTAAACTAACTTATTGATGTTGGACTTTGAACGTTAAATAGCAATCAACATATCACTTTTGTTAATATTCAAAAATAATTAAATTGATTAAAAGCCAGAAAAGACAAAGGCCTAGCATTTCTGCTAGGCCTTCTAAATTTGGCAGGGGTAGCAAGACTCGAACTCGCAACCATCGGTTTTGGAGACCGCTGTTCTACCAATTGGAACTATACCCCTGTTGACGGAATGCATTATGCTAAAACCACTGAGAAAGGTAAAGCATTATTTATCACAAACGTACTGACTGTGGGTTTTTCAGCCAAATTAAGCAATTTATAATCTACTTTGCTATTTTGGCAATGCGAAGCTCACTTACATACGGTATTTACATGATGTCGGATCACATACTCTTCTTAAACAGTTACGTAACTGAGCTTAAGGAGACTTACAAATGACTTGCTTGAGTACAAGCAGCACAATTACCAATCGCAACGAATAGTCGCTTATAAACACTTACAAGTGGTATGAACTGCATTTAGAGCTATTGCCCTTCACCAGTTTAGAACTAAAGTCTTTAATAGGTCATAACGGCTTAGGTGAAACGGCTTTAGATATCGTTAAAACCTAACGCTTCGAGTTTGAGAAACCAGCTAAGAATTTACGATTTAGCATAAGTGAGAGGAAATATAACAATTTACAACAGTAGTAACATCAACAAAGTTGAACAATAAACACTCAAATTAATGATTTTAAAATACTTCATAGTTATTTAATTAATCTAAAAAGTAAAAATATCATCATTGCTGACATCTGGAATAAATGCTTAATATTAAAACTAAATATCATCATAGAATGATGATATTTATTCGACGCAACGAAAAAAGCCTCATCTTTCGATGAGGCTTTCGTCTTTATGTTGGCGGAGCGGACGGG
>NZ_MCTV01000024.1:111366-148455 GCF_002874545.1 Shewanella sp. 10N.286.52.C2 | reverse complement strand
CTCCGAAAGTAAAGAACAAGCCGTTACACGAGACCTTCGGCTCGTGAACTAAATCGTTATGCGCTAAAACTAAGCGCTTCTTTCAACCACAAAACTAAAGGAAACAATCATGTCTTATAAATCAGGGACGATAGGTGTCCCGACAATATTAAGAAATGCTCTGGCTTCTGCCATCATTATCACCGGGTTAAGCGCTTGTGGAGGCGGCTCTAGCGGAGATGCAGACACTGAACCACAACCTCAAAATCAACCTCCATCCGCAAATGCAGGAGCTGATCAGTCCGTTGATGAAAACATAGAAGTGACATTGACTGGTTCAGGTACAGATTCTGATGGAACTATCAACAGTTATAGCTGGGCACAAACAAGTGGGACATCAGTATCTCTGCAAAATGCTGACAGCAGTACTGCCACCTTCGAAGCTCCAGATGTGACCACAGATGAGCAATTAGTTTTTAAACTAACCGTAACCGATGACGATGGCGCTTCTGCTACTGATTCGGTTCAGATAACTATTCTCAATGTTGCAAACGCTAACCAACCTCCTTCTGCAAATGCAGGAGAGGCTCAAGAAGCGCTAGAGTCTACCGTTGTGGCGTTAGACGGTTCCGCAAGTTCCGACGCCGACGGGACCATAGGCTCGTATAATTGGGAACAAATTAGCAATGGCGCTCCAGTTCTTACAATAAACAATGCAACAGAAGCTAACGCAAGCGTTGAATTACCAGAATTGGCGAATAATGTCGAATTCACTTTCAGGTTGACCGTTACTGATAACGACGGAGAAACGAGTCAAGATGAAGTAGTGATTACCGGTAGACCAACTCCAAGTGTAACGGTAAGTGATGTATCTGGAAATACGGCTACTTTAAACTCAGCGGCTGAATTCTCAGTCCTACTGGCTAGTCAACCATCTTTCAATGTTAGCATTCCAGTATCATCCAGTGATGAATCAGAGGGAACCCCTGAGCAATCCGAGTTGACGTTCACGCCTGAAAACTGGCAGCAAGCTCAAACCGTAGTTGTTCGTGGAACTAATGAAGATGTTCAAAACGATGAACAAGATTATCAAATTATACTCGGGTCAGCTATCTCTTCAGACTTGTTTTACAACGGAATTGATCCTACTGATGTCGCCCTTAAAGGCATTGAATTATCGATTTCTCAACCAGAAACATTGAATCAACTTATTGCCGATTCTGAGGCAACGCTTCAGCCTCAGGTCACCTATACCGGCAATAACCAACTGTCTTACTCCCTAACCGAATCCCCGGAAGGAATGAATGTAAATCTTAGTACAGGTGAGATTACCTGGACTCCTCAAGCGTCAGAGGAAGGACAAAGTTATACCGTTGGCGTATCAGCTAATGATGGTAACAAATTTACTACAGTTAGTTTTGAGGTGACGGTTGCGGCACTGGAGCCTGTTACTACAGAGGTTGAGGGCAATACGCTTAGCGTAGTGGACAGCTCTACGACACTAAATGGCATGACTATTACAACGCAAGCAGCTCAAACCTCAGCACGTAGCACAGCCTTAGCTTCAACTAGTGCGGCAGATCTCACTGCACTTGATCTTGCTAAGTTATCTGTTTCTAGTGTTCCTGAAATACCGGATTGGGTTACCCCATTAACAGATGTTTTTGTTGTGCGTGGTAGCTTTGAAAGTAACCTTGAACTGCGTTTTCCAATTGCAAACCTCCCAGCAAATGTTTCATTGAGCGATGTTAACCTCTATGCATATACCGAAGCCGATGATGTTGTGGGAAAATTCTGGTCTCCAGTATCAATTGACATCAATTTCGAAGGCACGATTGATTCACCTGTAATTGTTATTGAACTAGATGGCTTGGAAGGAATGGCTTTTCTTGGTTACGCCACACCACAAGCTCAGTCGTCAAATAGCATAGCACCAAGCTCTTTTAAACCAGCAGCAACACAGCAAAGATCGCTCAGCGCAACAGCTGATTCTGTTTCCTGCGAACAACAGTCTTTCTTAGGATTAGCGTTAGATAAGTATGTGTGTACAAGTTCAGATGATTCAGAGATTGAAATTACAATTAAAGGTTTTGGTGATCAGCAAACTCGCTGGGGCGGTGCAACAAAGGAAGATCTTGTTTCGTGGCTTCTCGATGCTCAGGAAAATTTCTCATCAAGTTCACTTGGGTTCAATAAAGTATTTAAGGTAAAAATTCATGAGATGGATTACTTGGGTTATGTAACAACCGATGAATTTGAAAATAGAAACACTCTTCATATAACCGACAATAACTCTTATTCAACCTCAACGATACAAGGAACCGCAGTGCATGAATATTTTCACCATGCGCAGGGACATTCTGATACCAAATTGGATAATAGAGATTTGCTAATAGATGGAAACTCTAGCAGAAGCTGGCTTATTGAAGGAACCGCCCGTTGGTTCGAAGATGAGCTATATGATTCTTTGGATACTTTTAAATCAAAGGAAGGAAGTGGTTCTAGAATTAATGAAGCTGGTATCAACGCTGACGATGGAGATGGTATTCGTCGCCCTTATCAACGTTTCAGTTTCTTCAAACTAGTCACAAAATCATGCCCAAACTTTGCAGGGAATTTACAAGCCACTTTTAACGTTGAGCTTAGTAACGACCCTTCTGGTATCACTAACTTAACCAGCCTATTTAGTGATTGGTCTTGTAATTTCGGAGCTCATTTGGGAAGCGCTAAAGCCTCATCATTGGAAACAGCACTAAGCTATTACAACTACGCTACTCAGCATATAGGCCACCTATCACTACTGGATTCTAACGAATCAAATACATTTTCGTTTGATAAACCCAATTATCAGTTTGATAAACCGTGGCTAGCATCTGTGGCTGATTGGATTGCATTACCAGAGGGTAGTAAGCATAAGCTAAATGGAGTATCAATTATTCCTTCATCTGGCGCCTATTCATTCAAGGTGCCTGCTATTTCTGGCGAATTACCTGAAGGTAAAATTGCTGAACTAGTGGTTGAGTCTAATCGGGAGGTTATTGTCTCTGTTACCAGTGAAGGCAGTGATTTTGTCGGAACAAACACTATTGGAACTGATTCACACACTTGGTTTTCAACAGTTAGTCAAACAAGCTATATCTATGATGCAAATGGCACTGTGCCAGAGCTGTTCGTAACCTTGGTCAATCCCAGCTTGGGCAATAGTGCGAATGTGGATGTGTATTTTAAAATTCGCGATGAACTGGATGTTGATACTATTATAACAAGCCATGCAACGGGGGATCAGGTATCTAACCGTGTCGTGAGTATCTCCGGTAATATTCCAGAAGAAGCCCGAGAGTCGACCAGCAAGGTGACTGTAACGGCTAACGGCATAGCCACAGATACCACATTGAATTCAGATGGCTCATTTGTTGCGGATGTGATCGTCACTTTGGGTGATAACATCATTAAAGCACAAGGTTTTAGTGGCTCGACACCTGTTACGAATGAAGAAATCATTATCATCCAAGGCGTAGAAAGCTCATCAACAGGGCGTAATGCGCTTATTGCCTCTAGAGCTGTTTTTGTTTTGCGTTGGGATACACATTCAACAGATTTGGATATTTATAGTACAGATAAAAACGGCGGAACCATTTGGTATTCAGATAAAACGGAAGGCCCTGGCAATCTGGATTATGACAATACCAGTGGATTCGGACCGGAGGTGGTTTCGTATCGCTCTACAAATGATGACGTTTATGTAAATGGTACATTTGATGTCGATGTGCATTACTATTCAGGTTCGCCGTCCACAAACTACACGTTAGATATTGTATTGAATGAAACAGGGGGTAGTAATCGACGTTTGTTGAAGTTTGATTCTGTTGTTCCTCATACACAGTCAAGTAGTAGTCAAGATGGCCCAAGCGGTTCAGGGGTTTCTAGGTTCAACGATATTTTAACTGTTTCATGCAGTTCACAACGGATTTGCAGCTTGGCAGGGTTTGATGCCAGCAAACTAGCTCAATCTGGTAGCGCACAACCACAAAGCGCGCCTGTTGCCAATACTGCTTCTATTCGAGTCATTGCGAAAGCATCCAGAAGTACATCAGTTGAACCGGATGAGTCTATAGGCAAAGATGAGTCTGCTTATACTCAATGTATGGCAGAGTTCGAGTCGTCTATTGGCAAGACCAGTACAATCGGTTGGACATGTAATAAAGATGGAACCAAGCTTTGGCATTGATCGCATAACAATGCGCTAAACTCGGACTACCCAAAGCTGCGCCGCTTTGCTATGCAGCTTTGGTTAGCCGGTTAGCGCGGCGTTAGGCGTATATTCATTGTTGTGTCAGCAACTATTTATTAACTAGGAATTATTATGACGAGTGTAAGTTCTGAGCGACATATTTTTTCGTTTGAAGGTGGAGATCTCCTAACTACGATTGGTGCTACTTTCTTGGTTTCATATTTATATCACAAGCATATTGATTCAACCCATAATAACTGGGCTAAGATCAAAACTCAGAAATCTCGTATTAGTACGATCAACCGTTCAGAGAATTATCACCTTAATTGGCTAAAGCACATCGAGAATATGAGTGAAGCTAATCTAAATAGAAATACTATGGGGTTAGTTGCCCCTGATATTAAAGAAATGGCTTTAGAAATATCTAGAATAATATAAGCACTTTGGCAATACGCCTAATCGGGTAGCCGGAGGTATCTAACCTCCAGCCCCCACACCACCCTGCATGCGGCTCCGCACAGGGCGGTTCATTTAGAACACCTAACTAAACTTTCTGGTTAGGATAGTGAACTGCGACCCATCCATCTCTTAGTGAATATAATCCTGCTTTCTTCAGATACTCATTACTCAACGCTTGCTGGATCCCTGGTGTTTTTGAACTTCTCCATGGGCCTTTGCTTGTGATACCACAACCAACGGCCACTTGAATTTTGACGCCACGTTTAAGTAGGTTTTGCACCTTAGTCCGTGGTTTTCGCCACTGACGCCAGTAGCACATACGTACGCGACGACGGATCCAATGGTCTAAGTCGACACACCCTTGATAAGCATTAGCGATGCCAAAATAGTTGATCCAGCCTTGCATGTATTGACGCACTTTAAACAATTGATAACCCATGCTCACGCCCCAGTTTCGGTTCGTCAGTCGTCTCATCTTTTGTTTGAAAATGTGTAATGTTTTAGCATGCCACTGGATCTTTCCTCGGTTAAAGGTAAACCCGAGGAACTTGCTTTGACTTACCTTAACCACTTGGCTTTTCTGTGTATTAACGACCAGTTTTAGCTTAGTAGCAAGATAGTGAGTAATGCTATTAAGTACCCGTTCACCTGCTCGTTGAGATTTAACCAATATGATAAAGTCGTCCGCGTAGCGGGCGAATTTATGCCCTCGGCTTTCCAGCTCTTTATCCAAACTATCCAATATAATGTTTGATAGTAAAGGCGAGAGTGGACCGCCTTGAGGTACTCCTTCAAAGCTTGCTTCAAATTGGTCGTTGACCATCACCCCTGCACGTAGGTATTTACCAATAAGCGCCAAAAGGCGCTTATCCTGTACCTTGCTCTTTATTTGAGTCATGAGTAAATCATGATTAACTCGGTCAAAGAACTTGGACAGATCAACATCAACGGCAAATTTACGTTTCTGTTTGATGATACCCTTAACTTGCAGTACCGCTTGTTTGGCATTTCTATTCGGCCTAAAGCCAAAGCTATTATCCGAGAAAAATGGGTCAAACAGTGGCGTGAGTATTTGGGCTATCGCTTGCTGTATGACACGGTCAATGACGTTCGGGATCCCCAATTTGCGTTTACCGCCATCGGGTTTATCGATCTCTACACGCCTGACCGCTGAGGGTAGATATTTACCTTGCTCAAGTTGAGTTTTACACTGTTGCCAACCGCCTTGTTGCATCCAAATCGGGAAGGCTTCGATAGTCATACCATCGATACCAGCCGCGCCTTTATTGGCTTTAACTTGCCGCCAAGCTCGGTGTAGATTTTCAGGTTCGAGTAGTTGCTGGAATAAATCGCTGTTGAAGGCGGGTTGCAGATCAATACGCTGCTGATAGTAATCGTCTGGCGACGTAGTGGGTATCGACAAGTTTGACAAGACTCCTCCTTCTTCTAAATGTTCAGGCCTTCACCATGTACCATCCATTACGATGGGCGTTGGGCTACTCGGCAACTGCTCCTGCGTTGCTCTACCTCCTGCATCCATGCAGTCGTATGCCGTCTGCTGAAATCTCCATGGAAGGAGTGAATGCCAAAAAATGTCGGGAACATTTTAGGTCTTCTGCTTAATCACATGCCGAGTTGCCCCGTCATGCGCTATCGGTTTCCATCTGATTCGCTCTTTTCAGTCGATGACGCTGAAAAGCCAAGGCACTTATAAACCAGAGCCTTACTGGTTAATTACCGATCGCGTGTTAAGTAGATCTCCCCAGATAAGAACATGAACTTTCTTTGCACTGCTGCATCATTTACGGTGGCCATTAGATCACGTGGTTTCGTCGTCTTGTACCCTTGCTTCGCGGGGCAGCCCCTGCCAACTCACCTCTAGCCTACGCCTCATATGATGTTCTTGTTCATCAGCTCGCAAATTTGCTAGCGGCTTCCTCCAGACCAATCCTCGCGGATAAGCCCTTGCCATTCGCTAGTAGTTAACGTTTAATAACAGCATGTTAATAAACGGTGACCTTCCTACAGAGGACTTTCACCTCATTAGTTCATGCCCATGCTGGGCGTACACAAGCGCATGTTGTCGGACTGTTTTCCGCTGCGCTCCAAACCAGCCGCAAATGCGAGCGTTAGGTAACCAAGGAAGGGAGTCTTATGGAAGGTTTTAAATTTAGTCCCAAAAGCAAAAAAATTTTGATGCTGCTAGTTATATTAGCCCTTACTCCATTTGCACCTGAATTACTCTTGTTTATGGATGTTGCTGGTGTAGAAGTAGCCTTTACATGCCTCCTCATCATGATTAAGCCCATGAAGCTTTGGGTTGAGTGCCAGATAGTTAAAATTAAAGAGTTCAGCCGTGTGATGATACTTGCTGTAAAGCAGCACCCCGTAAGTGATGCGCGAGTGTTTGCAGGTCATTATTTTGCCTTTTCTTTAACACTCCTATTAACAAGCTCACTATTTGTGTCAAGTTCAATATGGTTGCCGATTTTAGTCATGGGTAGGTATATAGCGTAAGGATACCTAACAAGCTGCTAAATCCAGATTCACCAAGGCTGTCATGCCATTTGCTGTGCAAATCGCCCGCCAGCACTTGGTTCTCTTATTAGCAGGGCGTTATATTGCTAAAAAAGTAAAGTGTATTTTCAGCATCGGAGAATAAATGAAAAAGGAACTTACAGATATATTTGAAGTTGACTCAGTTCTAAAGACTCTCGTTCTTTGCGTGCTCACAATAGGTTCGTATTTAATATATAAACTTTACCGTTTTTCAAACCAAATCAACGGGCATACAGAGCTTAAAATATCTAAATATTTTATCCTTACTACTGTAATTTTATTTGCCATTTCATTAGCTAGTTTAATTTATGGTTTAGTTAATATTCACGATTTATCCATTTTAAAAAGCTCAATTGTTATTCATTTGGTTTCAAGTGTTTTTGATGTAACGTGGATAGTTATGGTCCGCAATCGTATAAACCAAATTTCAGGTTCAAATAAAGGTGACATACTTTGGTTAAATCCATTTATTACATCAATTTTTCATGTAATCTATATGCAACATAAAATTAATCAAAGCTTGGTTAAAGCCGCAATATAACAGATAAGGATAGGCCGCGCGTAGCCGCGGCCTTATCCCAAGTGTTGAACAAGCCCGAGTGATACCTTTATAGTGTAAATATCGGCGTAAGATCTTACGCTTTTTCGATGTGTGCTGAGCAGTTACATTTTTTACTAGCCGCATCGATCCCTTAGCAACGTCAGCTAATTTCATTACCCCAAAATATCAATGCCTTAGCACCTCCTGATACTTTTATTGTTCTGCATCTTAAGTGTTAACTTTCTAATTCCTCGGCTTAAACAGTGGCGTTAGATGTCGTTGATTTTTGCCTAAAAAAGCTTGTCAGTCGTGCATGCACTTTTTCATCCCTTTGTTGCCAGCAACCCATAATTATCATCGGTTGTCGGCAGCATGGGCAAGGTCGTATGGCTTGCGTTTTAGAAAATTAACTGTGAAACCCATAATTAATTTTTCCCAAATCTAGTTTGTCATTTTGAATAAATCAAAATAGTGATATTAGGTCACATACAATTTAAAACGTTGGTTTAATTGCTTTATTTACAAACTCCGTTTGAATTAACGTCGTGGTGCTTCGCCCATACCAGAGTCAAGGGGGAAACTGCTTGTCCCCCTTAACAATCCCTCAGCACCCCGACGAAAAATGCTGAATAACGCATGATTTTCGATGGGGATTGATCCAGCTTTTAACTTCATCTGTATCCCTCTTCGGTCATTGTCGAAAAGCCCTAACGCTTCCGATAGGCCATCCCTGGCCTAACGATAGCTAGCTTGGCATCCATGCCAAGCTCACGGCCTTTTCTCGATGACCTCAATTCAAATTGAGTCTTTTAGAATTTTAATTTCAGATGTATTTATTTTTATTGTCATAAATACCGTCAAATCGAAGAGATAATAAACCCAGTGTAGATGCAGCAGTGAGCTTCCAAAACATGGATGTTTTGGCAGAGCTTACAAGGACGTACTTGCAGCGTCTCGCAGTTGTATCTGCACATAAGCCTGCGGCAGGCAATGGGTTAGATGGAAGTGATGGTCATCAGTAACTGAGTGAATATAAATAAAGTATAACGTTGGTGCTGGTAACACGTTTATGTCCTGAAATAAGCTAGCTCGGTTCTAAATGAGTGACCATTCCCCCTTGGCCACTCAAACAAAATGATGAGTTAAATTGATAACAAATTTCTCGGAAACAACAGTTAAATTATCTTAAAATCATATACAAGAATACTAGTAATATTGAAGCCAATTATCTTTCATCGCTAATATGATTATCTGTTTTGAATTCGATTGTAATCAAGTATGCCTGCATCTATTGGATGATTTTTTTTGTATTGCGTCATCAAGGTGTCACTGAATGCCCAAAAAGCAGGGTCAGTTCTTCGAACGCCATAGTTATCTAACAATCTTTTGTAATCAGCATTGGTTTTAACCTTGAGAACTTGAGCGACTAATGCTGGCAGCTCAGCTTCTTTTACGCGCCAAAAAGCATTGGGGTAACTGCCAAGTAGGCCGTTAACCAGTGTCACATTATCGCGTTTATATAGCCGGTTGGATTCTTCATCAAATAAGCTAGAGATGTTTTTATGGGCACTGTTTCTTATTAGGGTGAAAAGCTGAGGTTCAACAGAGGTATCTGCAGCTTCAATCACAATATAAGTAAGTTCAGGGAATATAGATGCATTTTCCCCTTGTAGATGATTAATCCTTTGAAGGTGCGCCTTACTCTCATCTGAAAGCTGGGTTGACTCAAGTGCATAACGAGTTGGCGTTACCTTTGCGACTCGCTGTTTGAGCATTTGCAATAATTCATGCTTAGGGTCGTTTGTCGTATAAATAACTTCTGTGGGTTTACTGAACTCATTGATATTGCCTTCAAGATGATCTGTTAAATACAGACTTGCATCTTGATACCAATCAGCAAGCTCTTGGTGACGGTTTTTCGTTGGTAACAAGGTTAAAAAGTTCGACTCACCTTCCATGCGAAGAAGATCCATGTACATGCGAGTAATTAATTGATGGCCAAAATTACCATAGACATCATAACCAGCCACAAGCAGGTAATGAATGCGCTCTAATAACGAATAACTGATAACCCAAGCGGTTTTAGGTTGCTCACCGATTAAGCCTTTCACGACTGATGCATTATCAAAATGGCGAAATACCGTTAGGCTAGCATTAGCATTCGTACCATTGCCGTCCCAAATAAGCTGAGTGGTTAAGTGCTCATTATTTTCGAATTCTTCTTCCAAGAATGCATTTTTAGCCCGAAGAAAGCGGCCCTGTTGTCTAGCATATTTAATCCAATTACTAACCGGTCGCAAAGTATTGCTTTCCTCCTCAGCAGGAAGGGTCAGGTTGTCGGCCTGTGAGCGATAAAATTCATTTAATTGTGAGAGGTTAGACATATCAGGGTCGACAAAAAACACCCAAAATCTGTCATTAATAACATCAAGTGCAAGCTGTCCTCGACATACCGGGCCTTTTATATACGCCATAATGGTATTTTGCGCATTATCAAGCATAAACTTATAGCGCGCCTCTACGGGTAATTCTGTGAAGGCGATAAGCGGATTTGCAGCAACTGATGGTTTATAGCTTGGTAAAGCGCTAACTGTATAATTGGGTTCAATAAACAATGACTTTATACGCTCAAGCTTTTCATCGCTAAGTGCATATGGCATATGTGTTTTATCGACAATGGTTTCGCGCACTTGCTCTAAGCGATAGAAAAAAGAATCTGTCTTTGGATCATCGTAAGGTCGACGTGTTGCGATGACATCGATGACTTCCCCTGGGGCGCTTTTCGATCTAACCAATTTAAAAAAGGTCGGTACCCCTTGCGGGCCAATGTCCTCGTTCTCGAAATATAAATGTGAAACAAACAAATGTTCAAATATATAGCGACTTGATAGTTGTTGTTTTAATGATTTTTTATTAAGGAATGTTTCCCATTTCTGCACCGCTGTAAGTTCATTGCTTGAAGGAGGAGCGACAGCTGTCATTGGTGCGCCTTTCGAAAGCCACTGCAACAATATATTATTTTCATTGTTTGATATTTGCGGTAAGCCATAAGGCATCCCCCATTTAGGGAAGTCCTCTTCATAGCTGTCCATTTCTTCAATCGATGGGCACTGTTGATTATGATCAAGGGAGAAGTCCCACGAGTCATCAAGTATATCTTCAGTTGGTAAAGGATGGCTTTGTTTTAACAGTAGCATTCGCGCAATAACACCGGCTTGTATATTGGCTGCTGGTGATTGTGAGCGTTCATTCAGTACTGGAGTAAAGCCTTTATCACGCCATTGCGCCGTTGTTTGGGCATCGAGAAACATGCGAGTTGTATTTGCAGAAAGTAACCGCGTACCTTGGTACACTTTATCTTTATTCGCTCCACGGTCTATACCTTCAGCGGATGACATCTTAAGTTGACAAGGCGCATCGTAACAAGCGTGGCAGACAACACATCGGTTATCGATTATAGGTTTAACATCATTAATATAGCTTTGAGCTTGAACTGAGTTTGTTTCTACCATGCGCTGTTGGGGCTGCGCTTTACCGTATAACTTATCGTAATTAAAACCCACAAAAATCGCGCAACCTGACAAGATAACACAAAGAAAAATTACCATTGTGCGGCTGTAGTACTTCAAAAAAAAATTATACATAGTCAATTGGCAACCTCTTGGTTTGTTACGTTTGCATCAAATGATTATTGATGGTTTTGTGGCAAAAAATTTGCTGTTGCTTCAGGAATAATCTTTCCCATCTCATTCAGCGATTCAATTAATCAATGATAAGAAATGAATTTGAATAGAAATATTTTGTTATTGAGTTTAACCTTTGCTGCTTGGGTTGGTATGGCTTGTCACCAATGAGTTATCTCTATCTCATTCTGTCATAGCGAGTAATTTGCCACTCCTTCAATCACTTGACGTGGGTTTATTGAATATGCGCCTATATGGCCTAACAAGCTAGTTCAATATCAATTTATCTCGAACACATCGAGGTCCAGAACGACAAAACCTAGCCTAAAAGTAGTCTAGTTATACTGTGCTATCAATAAACACAGTAATAGCCTAGTAAAATTGAGCAGATCATCACAGAGCGAACCCAGGCATAAACGAGTGTTATATAAGTGATAGGGTTTTACGCATTCTAAAACCAGCGTATTTTTAAGTGAAAAGACCACTGAGGGCAGATAAAAGTCAAACTTTTTTATTGGTTAGTTGAATCATATCTTATGATTCAAGATGCTGCTGTGAAGACAAAAAGTCTGACCTTAATATCTGCCTACTTCAAGTTATTTTTGGCATAAAAAAAGGCTACCAGAAAGTAGCCTTAAATCCCCAGCTCTGAAGCAAGCTTCAGCGCAAATGGTGTAAAATTAGCAGACTCTAGCAACTAAGCCTTTTAAATAGAATCCTTCAGGGAAGCCGCTACCGATTGGGTGATCGCTGGCTTGGCTTAAGCGGTCAATAAACTGTACATCACGCTTGGCATCTAAGGCTGCATCTGCCACAACCTTTTGGAATAAGTCCGCAGGCATCAGCCCAGAACAAGAGAATGTCAGTAAAATGCCGCCTGGATTTAATAACTGCATCGCAATCATGTTGATATCTTTGTATCCGCGACAAGCACCGTTTAGTTGGGCTTTATTATCGGCAAATTTTGGTGGGTCTAATACGATAACATCAAAGGTTTTACCCTCGTCACGGTACTGGCGTAATAGCTTAAATACATCAGCTTCATGGTAATTAACATGGTCATCATTAAAGCCATTGATTTGCATATTTTTACGGGCGGTATCTAACGCTAACGCCGACACATCAACGTTTTCAATGCTCGATGCGCCGCCTTTAGCGGCGTATAAGCCAAAGGTGCCGGTGTAACAAAAACAGTTAAGTACTGACTTGTCTTTTACAAATCTGGCAGCAATATTGCGGTTATCACGTTGGTCTAAATAAAAGCCGGTCTTATGACCTTTAGTGACATCAACTGCGATTTTAATGCCGTTTTCTTCAATGATCACTGGCATTTCTGGCAGCTCACCATGAAGTAAACCCGTTACCGGCTTTAACCCCTCTTTTTTACGAGAGTCAACATCTGAGCGCTCATAGATAGCGCAATCAGGATAAAGCTCAGCGAGGACTGATACTAAGGTATCACGCCAGTAATCTGCGCCCGTGTTAAGTAACTGGCACACTAATACATTAGCGTATTTATCAATGGTTATGCCAGGCAGTCCATCTGACTCAGCAGCAACCAGTCTGTAACCGGTTAAACCCTGCTCAGCAATTAATGCTTCACGGCCTGCTTGGGCTCGTTGAATGCGGCGAACAAAAAAGTCTCTATCGATAGCTTCTTCTTTATCAAAGCTCCAAATACGCACTTGAATTTGCGACTCTGGTGACCAAGCACCACGACCTAACCAATGACCATCATGGGCTACAACATCAACAGTTTCACCAGCTTGTGGTTTTCCTTTAATATTGTGTATACCACTTGCAAAAACCCAAGGGTGTTTACGTTCAAGTGATTTCTCACGCTTTGGTCTAAGCTTGATTCTGATAGCCATGATGTTGCCTTTTTCAAATTGGGATACGGATGATAAGGATCCTCAGAAAGGAACGCAAGAAACAATAGTAAAATATAGCGTATAGCAGGCTTTAACGGATTAAAAAGCAAGATGATGTTGCTAAAATGATGTTACTAAAATGAGGTCTAGCATCGCTAAATTTATACACGGCTGGTTATATTTTACCGAGTGTAAGCAGTCATTAGGTTATTTTCTTGTTTATATTTACAGCTCAAATATGAGCTCTCTCATTTTTATATCATTATTCTCCTTTAAATTTACAACCCCAAAAACGCTAGTTAAAATAAATTCAATAGCGTTTTTAAATAATTTAAAAATTGAAACAGCAAATTGCAATGACAAAATATTAACCATTACTTTTGATGTAATAACAGGGTAAATAATTGAGATTGGCTTAATAAGGTAATATCTTTATAATTATTACCATCTGTGGTTAATGAAATAATCGGGTTTTGTAGAAAGTCTTTGGCATCATCTGCAGAATACAATTCTGGTATGTCTAAATGATATGTTTCACTGCCCTGTACATCGAGTCTTAAATATAGCGGCTCTGATTTTACCCAATAACCTGAGTCATCGGCATTATCTTGAAATAAATCACTATAGCTAATTTCTAACAAATGTAGCCCTTGGCCTAAGTCTACCTCACGCTGAAACTCTACAATAACACCATTAACGCTATCGACATCAAGATCGTCATGAAAGGTTATGCTGGCGGACTGGGCTGTAAAACTGCTGAGTAATAATCCCATAGCAATCGCTAATGTTAATTTAGTCTTCATGTTCAACTCCAATAAATTAATAGTTAATGTCACTTATATTCAAGCTAGCAACTGTGCTTTCACAACGGTCATTTAATTAGACCTAATGCCGTCATAAAAAATTTCACAAATACACTATTTAATTTATTTGAAGACGAACAATACAATCATTAAAAAATAAAACCTGTTGATAATCAACATCACAAACAATAATAAAATCTGATCAACACTTAAATGTTTATCAAAATTTTAATATCGTTAAACATCGCTGCAGATTTACCTAATAGGCTTCAACTCACAAAATCGATTGCTCAAGATTACGTATTTTTTTATCAAAGTACGCTTTTAAGAAATCTAGCAATAAGCGCACTTTTTTAGAGTCTGTCGCCCCGGGTGGAAATACCCCATAAATGGTAATGTCACTAAATTGATAATCATCCAATACGGTTTCTAAACTGCCCTGTTTCACTTTTGGCCAAGCATCATAGGTTGGCACTCGCCCTATCCCATGGCCGCCTTCAATAAATGCGGTACGCGCTGAGGCGTTATTGGTGGTAATTGAGCCTTTCATTTCAATACTAAATGAGCGTGAACCCTTATTAAGATGCAGCACTTTTTTTTGTGGTTTATACATCACCCAGTCATGGCTGGATAAATCAGCTGGGGTTTCTGGCCTGCCGTATTTATTAAAATACTCAACCGAGCCACATAGGCAAGTTTTGAGCACACATAATTTAGTTGCCTGTAAGCCTGAGTCAACCAAAGGCGCACCACGAATCGCTAGATCAATGCCTTGATTGATAATATTAACGATTTCATCAGTTAATATCACATCAAGTTCAATTTTTGGGTACAAACGTTTAAATTCATTAAGGGCTGGCACTATGGTTTCTAAACCAGCGTTGACAGGACAGGTGATCCTAATCAAACCCATAGGCTCACTTTTCATATTCTCAATTTGCTTGTTGGCCGTGTTAGCTTGATCGGCTATCACTTTACAAGATTGATAATAGGCTTCACCTTCTTCGGTCAAACTAATACTTCGAGTAGATCGATTTAACAGTCTTACCTCTAAATGCGCTTCAAGCTTTTTTATGTGATAACTCACTACCGCCCTTGAAAGACCAATATGCTTTGCTGCGCCGCTTAAACTGCCCTGTTCAACAACTTGGGCAAACACCACCATGCTTTTCAACTGCTCAAATGACACATTCATATTTTAATATCCAAGAGTTTATTTACTGGAATATTGTATCAATTATTTAAACAATGAAGTCAATTATATCTGCATTGTCAGATGCTAATTGGCTTTCTATACTGTAGCCACTTTCAACAAAGAGATAATGACTTTCTCTTTTGAATCACTCCACATCAGAACTTATGCAAGCTTTGTACTTGCCGTAATAACTAAAATAAACGGGTTTTAAAATGACACAGAAAAAAGTATTAATGGTGCTTACCTCTCATTCAGAACTAGGCAACACGGGTAACAAAACTGGTTTTTGGGTCGAAGAATTTGCCGCTCCATATTATGTGTTTTTAGATGCAGGTTTTGAAATCACCCTCGCATCGCCAGCAGGCGGACAACCACCGATTGATCCAAGCAGTGAACTAGAAGGCTTTCAAACCGCTGACACTCAGCGCTTTGATGACGATAGCCAAGCTAAAATGGCACTGGCTAACACCAACGTATTAGCTGATATTGATGCCAGTGATTACGACGCGGTATTTTATCCTGGCGGTCACGGTCCACTGTGGGACTTAACAGATAATGCAGACTCTATTAAATTAATCGCGCAATTTATTGCTCAAAACAAACCTGTTGCTGCGGTATGTCATGCAACGGCAGCGTTACTTAACGTAAAACAAGATGACCAGTACCTTGTAAAAGGTAAAGCGGTAACTGGTTTTACAAATAGTGAAGAAGATGCTGTGCAATTAACTGATGTAGTTCCTTTTTTATTAGAAGATGAATTACTAAAACGTGATGCAGATTACCAAAAAGCAGCTGACTGGCATGCGTTTTCAGTTCAAGATGGGCTAGTTATTACAGGCCAAAATCCTGCAAGCTCATCATTAACAGCACAAAAATTAGTTGCTCAGATCACTGAGTCATAAATTCGTTATTTAGGATATTCTCATGCTTAATTTTACATTCCAAAATACCACTAAAATTCATTTCGGTGAGGGCCAAATTAGCGCCATCTCAAAGGAAATTCCAACATCAGCTAAAATATTAGTTGTTTATGGCGGCGGCTCCATTAAATCAAATGGTGTTTATCAGCAAGTGTCTGATGCGCTCAAAGATCACACATGGTTTGAGTTTTCAGGTATTGAGCCTAATCCACAATACGATACGTTAATGAAGGCACAAACCATCATTGAAGCTGAAAACATCGATTACTTGCTAGCAGTCGGTGGCGGCTCAGTGGTCGATGGGGTTAAATTTATTGCTGCTGCTGCGAAATTTGAAGGTGATGACCCTTGGGATATCGTCGCAAAAGGCGCCAAAATTGAACAAGCATTACCTATTGGTGCCGTATTAACCTTACCTGCTACGGGTTCTGAATCAAATGGCGGCTCTGTTATTACTCGTAATGGTAATAAATTGCCTTTTGGTAGCCCATTAGTACGTCCGTTATTTGCAGTGCTTGATCCTTCAGTCACTTTATCTTTATCAGACCGTCAAATTGGTAATGGTGTTGTTGATGCTTATATCCACATCATGGAACAGTATTTAACCTTTGATGTAAACGCTAAAGTACAGGACCGTTTCAGTGAAGGTTTACTACAAACCTTAATTGAAGAAGGCCCTAAAGCCCTTGCTGCTGAAACAAAAGACGATTTAGAGATTAGGTCTAATATCATGTGGTCTGCCACTATGGCGCTTAACGGCTTGATTGGCGCCGGTGTACCACAAGATTGGTCTACACATATGATTGGCCATGAACTAACAGCAAGCCATGGTATTGATCATGCGCGCACCTTATCAATCGTGCTTCCTGCGGTAATGAAAGTGCGTCGTGAGCAAAAACATGCAAAATTAGTTCAGTATGCTGAACGTGTATTTGGCATCACAACAGGTAGCGATGAGCAAAAAATTGATCAAGCTATTGAGGCTACCGAAAACTTCTTTAAGTTAATGCAAGTCCCTACACGCCTAAGTGATATTGATCTTGGTGCAGAGCAAGTTGACGTATTAGTTGCTGCACTTGAAAGCCATGGCATGACTAAACTTGGCGAACATGGCGATATTGACTTAGCAGTAAGCCGCGAAATTCTCACCACTGCGATCTGATCTATAACTCAATTGACCATTTAGATGAAAGGCTAGCATTGCTAGCCTTTTTTAATGGCAGTTTTTATCTTTACTCTTAATAGCTCACTGTTCTTTGCTTCTTTGCTTCTTTGCTTCTTTGCAAAATAACACCACTAAGTTTGCCAAGTGGTTTTATAGGTAAAATTATGCTTCGACTTGTAGCTTTAATCATTGACTTCATAGCAGTAAATAGCTATTTCCGCTAATCCCAGCCTTCACTAGCGCTTGTATTTGTGATCTAGTTAAATAATTCATCAGATGATGAATATTGAAGAATTAATTCACTAAAACAATCCGCTGCATTGCTTTACCATATTCTACACTTAATGAATTAATGAATTAATGGATACGCTAAGTATCTTCAAAGCTGTGTTGAATTTATGCCTAAAAAAATAATGCCAGTTAAAAAGCCAGTCGGTAGGCCAGCTGTCAAAGCAGATAATCGCTGCGCACTTATCAATGCAGCAAAAACCTTATTTGTCGATAATGATTACGATAAAGTCTCTATTCGAGCCATTGCTGCTAAAGCAAAAGTGGATGCAAGTTTAATCCGCTATTATTTTCAATCTAAATTGGGGCTTTTTGCCGAAATGCTCAAGGAAACCATTGAGCCAGTTCATGCCCAATTAAATAATTCCAAGGAAAAATCGACTCAAGATTCACCAGAAAAAATATTACTGGCCTTTTATAAAATTATGAGTCAAAACCCAGATTTTCCGAAACTCATATTTCGCACCGCCAGCCTTAAAACCACCAAGAAAAACCAAGAGCTGCAAGCCAATTTATTGAGTTTATTCCCGAAAAATAGGTTAACCATTTTTGAAAAGATGCATCAGCAAAACCGTCTACAGCAAGGTATTGATCCAATGTGTGCCAAAATGAGTTTTATTAGTTTAATGGTATTTCCATTCTTAATGCCTGACATATTTAAACAAGCATTGAATATTAAAACCTCAGCAGAATTTTTACAGCATTTAGCTAAGCAAAATGCACAAATATTACGTCATGGGCTTATTGCCAATGAATCTCAACTCAGTCAGGACGCTTAACATGACCCCGTTAAAAAGACGCTATGTTTTTCCAGGCATCATCGCCGGTATTATCATCTTTATCGCTGCGATATCATTACGCTCGTCACCAGAGTTGCAACCCAACCATGATAAATCACGCCTGGTCGATGTTATTAGCCTGACAAAACAACCCGTACAACCTGTGATCAAAGCCTATGGTCGTGTGGCTCCAAAGCATATCTGGCAAGGCATTGCCGAAGTGGGCGGCAAAATTACTTATCGCCACCCTGAGCTTGAAACGGGCAGATTGATCAAGGCTGGCACCTTAGTGTTAACCATTGACCCTCTTGAATACCAACTAAAACTTGCTCAAGCTGAAGCTAACTATAATTCAGCTCAAGCGCAGTTAGTACAGCTAAATCAGCAAGAAATAAACTTACAATCAAGCATAGAAATTGAGCGCCAACGACTGACCTTAGTTGATCAAGAATATAAACGTAAACAATCGTTAAATAAGAAAAACTTGATCTCAAAATCAGAACTTGAAACCCAAAAACAAGCTTTACTGGCCCAGCGTAACTTAGTGCAAGACTTAACCAGCAGCTTAAGCTTGTTGCCTGATGATAAAAAAGTCACTGCGGCGCAAGTTAAGGTTAATCAAGCTTTACTGGAAGATGCCCAACGTCAACTCAATAATACTCGCTTTACTTTGCCTTTTGATGCACGCATTGCCGAGGTCAACATTGAGCAAGCTCAAGCCGTCACCAATGGCGCTGTGTTGTTCGAGGCCCATCAATTAGGCGCAGTTGAAATAAAGGCTGAATTGTCATTATTTGATGCCGAAACCTTAATTCATTCAATTAATGAACTGCCAAGAGATACCTCTGCATTACCTTCAATTGAAAAAGTTAATTTTGACACTCATATCACGGTCAATATGGGTAAAACCTTACACCAATGGCAAGCTAAATTGACTCGCGTTGCCGATACCATAAACCCAGATCAAGCGACGATAGGTTTTTATCTTGAAGTTGATCAAGATTTCAACCAAATGAATTTGTTAGCTAAACCGCCATTAACCAAGGGCATGTTTGTCACCTCCTATATTAAAGGTTATCCCTCAGAGCATTACGTTATCCCAGAAAAAGCCTTACATGGTGAGCAAGTTTATTTAATGGATCAAGACAACAAGCTGGTTATTAAACAGGTTGAAGTGCTATTTAGAACCGACAATGGCGTCGCCATTAAAGGCGATATTCACCAAAATGACCGTGTGGTTACCAATGACTTAATTCCTGCCATTAATGGCATGGGGCTTAAATTATCAACAGCGAACGAAACCACTACCCCAGTAACAAGTGATCTAGCGAATGACGAGGAGCAGGCACTGTGATTAATTTTTTCACTCGTCACCCCACCATTGCTAACTTAATGATGTTGGCATTTTTTGTCATGGGCTTAAGCAGTATTGGTAACATTAAACGTGAAACCTTTCCTGAATTTAGTCCGCCTTACATTATCGCCAGTGTGGTTTACCCCGGCGCATCTCCAGCAGAAGTGGAAGAAAGCCTGTGCCTGCGTATGGAAGACGCCATTGATGGCTTAAGTAATATCGAAGAAGTGAAATGTGACGCCCAAGAAGGGATTGCATCATTGACGGTAAAACTTAATGGCGAAGCCGACATTGGCCGCAGTTTGGTTGATATTCAAACCGAAATTAACGCCATTAAAGACTTTCCGGCGCAAATTGACCCACCAACGGTCAAAGAGCTTGATTGGGCTGAACCGGTTGTAGATATTGCCATCGCTGCAGATGCCAGCTTGCCACACCTTAAATCCTATGCTGAGGATTTAAAACGACGGTTAAAAATCGAGGCGGGCGTGAGCTTAGTGAGCGTGTCTGGCTTTTCAGATCATCAAATACGAGTCGAGTTAAACGAAGCGGATATTCGTCGTTTAGGGCTAACAGTAGCCGAAATAGCTGATAAAGTGGGCAGGCAAAATGTCCAAATGCCCGCTGGCAGTATCGAGCTTTCTGATAAAAACCTATTGATCCGTTTTGATGAACGACAAATCACCCCTGATAACCTCAGTAAAATCATCGTTTCCTCTAATACTGAAGGCGGCGTGGTTACCTTAGGCGACATTGCTACCATCACCGACTTATTTGAGCTTGAGGAAGAACATACCATCTTTAACGGCCAACCTGCGGCCATGCTTAAAGTGCAAAAAAACAAAGCCGATGATGCCTTAAGAATTAAGTCCAGAGTCACTGAGTTTATCGCACAAGAACGGCTTATAGCCCCCGATGGCGTGACCCTAACCTTAACCAACGATTTATCTTCACTACTGCAAGACCGATTATCAATGCTGCTGCGAAATGGTTGGCAAGGTATCATCTTAGTGTTCTTTTCGATGTGGTTATTTTTCTCGTTACGCTATTCGTTTTGGGTTTCAGCGGGCTTACCTGTAGCCTTTATGGGCGGCTTGTTCTTAATGAGCATGTTTGGCGTGTCAATCAACATTATGAGCCTAGTCGGCTTACTAATGGCCATTGGTATTATGATGGATGATGCCATTGTTATTGCCGAATCCGTTGCTGCCCATGTTGAAAAAGGCTTACCCACCAATGAGGCGGTGATCCAAGGGGTAAATAAAGTCGCCCCAGGCGTATTTTCATCATTTTTAACCACAGTGTTTATTTTTGGCAGTTTATTGTGGTTAGACGGGCAAATGGGCGCGGTATTGTCGGTGGTGCCACTGGTATTAATCATGGTCTTAAGTGTGAGCTTAATTGAAGCATTCTTGATTTTACCGAATCACTTAAGTCACTCGCTAAAATCTAATAAACAGCAGAAACCACCGTTAAAGTTTAAACGGGTCTTTTTAGAAAAGTTTGAACACTTCAAAAACAACACCTTAGTTAATGCCGTTACCTTTGTGGTGAAATGGCGCTATGCCAGCCTTGGGCTTACACTTGGCGGTTTAATGCTGTCTTTTGCCTTAGTGGCAGGTGGCGCGGTAAAATTTGTCGGCTTTCCTGAACTCGATGGCGATATTGCTGAAGCAAGAATCATTTTGCCACCAGGTTCCACTTTAGAGCAAACCAAAACTGTCGTTAGTCACTTGGTTGCCGCAGCCAATACCGTTGGCGATAAATTAACGCAACAAAATGGCGAACAGTCGAATCTCATCCGCTACGTTACCGAGCAATATAATGTCAATGCGGATGCGGGCGAACAAGGCCCACATGTGGCAACGGTAAGATTAGATTTGTTATCAGCTGAAACCCGCGAAACCCTGATTGATAACTTCATTTCAGCATGGCGCAGCGCCAGTGGTGATATTGCAGAGCCCATCTCCTTGGTATTTAAACAACCGAGTATGGGCCCTGCTGGCCGTGATGTTGAAGTCAGACTGCAGCATGATAATTTAGCCACGTTAAAACTGGCCTCCGTTGATTTGCAATCTTACTTAAGTCAGTTTTCTGGGGTTAATGGCATTTTAGATGACATGCGCCCAGGCAAAGAAGAAGTACTGGTAAAATTAAAAGATGGCGCTGAAAATTATGGTGTTGATGGTGAGATGGTAGCATCGCAACTGCGTGCGGCATACTTTGGCCAAACCGCAGATGATGTGCAATCAGGCCCTGAAAACATCGAAATACAAGTCAGGTTGAATAAACAGCAAGCAGGTAATCTGCAAGCGTTAGCTAACTTCCCAATCATGTTAAGTAACGGTAATCAGATACCATTAAGCGCAGTAGCAACATTAGACTTTGAACGATCTTATGTACGTATTCAGCGCATTGAAAGTCAGCGCACTGTAACCATTATGGCTGACATAGATAATGCCAAAGCCAATGGCAGCGAAATTGTCGCCAAAGTGCAAAATGAATACGCTAATGAATTACGCCAAAAGTATCCGGGACTAAAAGTTGATTATGAAGGCGCAGCCAAAGAAACCGCTAAGACTGGCGCTTCTTTCTTACAGGGTTTTATTATCGGTTTATTTGGATTATTTGCGATTTTAAGTTTTCAATTTAGAAGCTATTTAGAACCTTTTGTGGTGATGTTAGCCATTCCTTTAGCACTCATAGGTGTGTTTTGGGGCCATTTACTCACAGGCCATAATCTATCAATGCCATCAATTCTTGGCTTTGTATCTTTAGCGGGTATTGTGGTTAACGACTCCATCTTGTTGGTGCAATATATCCGCCATCACGTAGATATTGGCGATGATATTCAGCAAGCGGTAATTAAAGCGTCTCGAGACAGGTTCAGAGCAGTATTTCTCACCTCACTGACCACGGCTGCTGGACTATTGCCATTACTGTTAGAAACCTCGCTACAAGCGCAAGTTGTAAAACCCATTGTAATATCAATTGTGTTTGGAATATTTACCTCAACCTTGTTGGTACTGTTTATTATTCCCTGTGCGTATACGGTGTTAGCAGATTTTAATTTAGTCCATAAACACGAGGATTTAGAGGCCTAGTGCTTACTAGGCTATAGCTCTCAGACAAAGTTACAAGCTAAAAATAATGGCTAATAAATAACCCGCAAGCTGTATTAATGGCTAGCGGGTTATTTTTACATGTGTAGATATATGAAAGAGCTAGAAGCTTTAGCTATAGGTTGGCGCTTTAGCCTAACGATCAATAAGCCCCAAACAATGATGTTAATCTGGCTTATTGATTTTATTTAATAATCTCATGAAAGTTTGTTGCTCTTCATAGGATAAGCCACTTAGGCATTTTTGATTAACCCACTCAGCTTCACCAATAAGATCTTGCTCTAAGGCCTTACCGGCATCAGTTAAAAAAATCTGAAAGGCGCGGCGGTTATCAGACTCTTGATGGCGAGTGATATAACCCTGTACTTGCAGTTGATCTAATAGCCTAGTCATAGTGTAATTAGCCACATCACACACTTTAGACAGTTCAGTTTGGCTAATGCCCTCTTCTTGCCACAGTGAAAACAGCACAGGCCAAAGCTTAACGTCAAGTTGGTAACGTTTTAAGCGTTCATCTAGCTCGTTTTGCAGCGTAAGATTAAGATGCGAGATTTGATAATATAGGCTTTCGTATCGTTTCATATAACCACTCCTACAGGCTCATCAATCCTTAGTTAAGCGCAAAAGTTAATCATCAACATAAAATACTTGGTGGCTGGTGCGTAAAAGAACTAACCAAGTTAATCAATGTTGCCCTAAAAATGTAATTGCTACTAATCATTGGTGCTATCACTAACGGATGTGACTAACATCAACAGGCTTAAGTACTGATATTATTTATCTTTATACTTATTAAGCTTGTTAACGTGTAGGTCAGTAAACCCTTGCGGAGCTGCTTTGTTATACAACAGCTTGCTACACAGGCCAATTAGCACCTCACCCTCTTTGTACGTATAAGACCGCTTTTTTAGTCAATCTATTACAAACTGATTTATATAACGGTAATAGCAAGCCCGCCCCAAACAAGCGATGATGCCTCGCTCAATGGGCACTTCAATGGTGTTTTCTAATAGTTTCACAGCCTTAATATCAACAATCTGATGCTCAGTGCCAATGCTACTTATTAAGGTTAGTCCATTATTTGCTAGCGACTCATAGTCAACGATAAAAATTGCATGGTTATCTACGCTGACTTTAACCTTTTCAACCGGGGTGATAAGAAAATATTCATTATCAATACAATGAAGCACACTGGCAAAAAGCTTAGCAAATTTTGTCGGTAAAGGACTGGCTAAATAGAACCAATCCCCATGATGGTCAATATAAAACAATGGCTCAGTGCTACATAAATCAACTTCTGCACCTAATTGACTGGCAATACTCAATGGTTCTTCATTTTTATGTTTAGTCATTAGCAACGTGCTCATCGGCAGCAATCAGTAACTGAAGTAAGGCTTCTACTGGGTGTTTTGGCTTAAAGCCCGCAAAACGTTTCACTTGGCTACGGCAAGAATAGCCTGATACCAATATTTGGCTTTTCTCAGCGATGCTGTCTAAGGTTGGCTGCCAAGACATAGCAAACAGCTTAGATGAACGGCCCATATTATCCAGTTCATGGCCATAGGTGCCCGCCATACCGCAGCAACCCACGTTGATCATTTCAAACTCAGCGCCAAAATGATTAAATACCGCTTTCCATTCGTTGGCCGTAGCCGGTTTTGCGGTGGATTCAGTACAATGACTAAACCAACTAAATGACGCGCTGGTTTTGTCTAACGCTGGCATGAGTTGAATCGCATCGGTTAACCACTCATTAGCTAACAGTACTTCAAAATTGCCTCGCTGCGCCCCTAGCACCTCTTGATATTCATCTCGATAACAAAGCACTAACGCAGGGTCTAAGCCAACCATCGGCATATCAAGTTGATAAACTTGATTTAAAAAGTCTGCACTTGATTTGGCAGTCGCGGCAAATTTATCTAAAAAGCCTTTAATGTGTGATGGTTTACCATTGGGTTTAAACGGCAATAACACCGGCTTTAAACCTATTTTTTCTATTAATTGTATAAAACGATAAACCAGCTCAGCATCATAAAAACTGTTAAATGGATCTTGCACCACCAGTACATAATTGCCACGCTCTGATGTTGGAATACTTTGCAGCGCCTCTAAATCATAACCACGGCTTGGATGGCCATCCAGACGCTGTTTTAATGTGGGAACTGATAATGCAGGTGAATCTATATAACCAATAGATTTTTTGATAACCCACTGACTTAATTTATTTTGCGAGGCAAAATTGGTTACTTTTGGCATAGCAGCCATAAGCGGCAGAATGTCTTCAATACCTGCAACTAAATAGTCTTTTGCTGGGCGCATATATCGTTTGTAATAGATATTGAAAAATTGCGCGCGAAATTTAGGCACATCCACTTTAACAGGGCACTGCCCTGAACAGGCTTTACAGGCTAAACAGCCTTTTAACGAGTCCATGACTTCATGTGAATAATCATAATCTCGGCCAATGTGAAAGCTGTTTTGCGCTCGCTGCATAAAGCTTAAAGGTTTAGATTGAGCCAGTGCCTCTACATCAACGCCCTCTGCCTCCAGCAGCCTTAACCATTCCCGCATCAAGCCACTTCGGCCTTTAGGTGAATGGATCCGATCGCCGGTAACTTTAAATGACGGACACATGAACGAATAGCTACTGTAGTTAAAACATAAGCCATTACCATTACAATTCATTACATCAGGAAATGCATCACGGACTTGAATCGGAATTTGTCTATCAAAGGTGCCGCGCTTAACGCTATCAACATTAAACATCATTGGGCCACTGCCTTTAGGCGCGACTAGTTTGCCCGGATTTAATCGATTGTCAGGGTCAAATAAGCCTTTAACCTCTTCAAGTTCGCCATATAGTTCATCACCAAATACGGCTGGTCCATATTCACCACGCACCCCTTTACCATGTTCGCCCCACATCAAACCGCCATATTTAAGCGTGAGTTCAGCAACTTGATCGGATAACACTTTTAGCAGCTTTTCATCCGCTTCATCGCACATATCAAGCGCGGGACGCACATGCAGCACTCCTGCATCAACGTGACCAAACATGCCATATTGCAATTTATGGCCATCTAATAAGTCCCTAAACTCCATGATAAAGTCAGCTAAATTTTCTGGCGGTACGGCAGTATCTTCGGCAAATGGCAGTGGTTTTCTGCGGCCTTTAGTTGCGCCTAGCAAGCCTACGGCTTTTTTACGCATGGCGTAAATTTTATTAATACTGGGCTTATCTTCAGTAATTTGATAACCCACAACCCCAGCTTGTTCGCTAGCCAATTGTGCCGCCAGTGTTTTTTCAAGGGCAGCAATGCCTTGCCTAATATCAGCCTCATCCCCAGCGAATTCAACCATATTGAGGCCTTCAATGGTTTTATTGGGTACTGATTCAATGAGGTAAGACACTGAGTGCCAAATAATATCTTCACGGGCCAAATTCAGCACTTTTGAGTCTATGGTTTCGACCACGGTGGCATTGGCTTCAACCAATGATGGCGCGTGACGCAGCGCTGATTCAAACGAGTCATATTTAATATTTACCATCATCCGCGTATGTGGCAATGGGGTGATATTTAATTTGGCCTCTGTTAATACCGCCAGTGTACCTTCAGAGCCTGCAAGTATGCGTGATAAATCAAATTGGCTTAAATCATCATTCCATACATGTTTTAGATCGTATCCGGTTAAAAAACGATTTAATGGCGGAAACTGTTTTAGAATAAGCTCACGCTTGTCGCGGCAACGCTTGGCAATCGTGCTAATAATATTGGCAGCAAAGCTATTGGTGTTTACGGATTGGGACTCTGACTGATTTAACGCCTCATCTGCCGCTATTGGTGTGCTTGAAAGCACACTACCATCAACCAATACGCTGGTAAGGCCAAGGACATGATCAGATGTTTTACCGTAAACCAGTGAACCCGCACCCGATGCATCAGTGCTGACCATGCCGCCAACCGTTGCACGATTAGAGGTTGATAAATCTGGACTGAAAAAGAACCCATGTGGCCTAAGGGCATCATTAAGTGCATCTTTTACCACACCAGCTTGTACTCTTACCCAGCCTTCTTCTGCATTGACTTCCAGTACTTGATTCATGTGCCTTGAGACATCAAGTATTAAGCCGTGGGTCAGTGATTGTCCGTTAGTGCCAGTACCGCCACCACGGGCACTAAAAGTCACTTGTTTATATTGAGGGTCAGCAGCTAATGTCATCACCAGCTCAACATCCGCCTGAGTGAGAGGATAAATAACCGCTTGGGGTAAAAACTGGTAAACAGAATTGTCGGTCGCTTGAATTAAACGCGCACTATAACGTTTATCAATTTCGCCAGAAAACGAAGATGCTTCGAGCGCATCAAGAAAGCTTAAGTAGATGGGTTCTAATGTCTGTTGATGTGATAGCAGCGGTAACATAGTCAATTTCTGTTTATAATAATTTGAGTTCATTATAAACAAATATTAAACAAAAACACTGGCATTAGGCCCTGTGTTAAAAAAATTCAGCACTTTTACGTAATAATCTCCCCATGCTTAAATAACAACAATTGACTTCAACCCTGATATTAAAAACACAAATTAGCAATAACTAATTTTGCTGGAAAAACAACCAATCCTCTGCTATATTTTTATAGTTACCTCATAATTTATCAATTAATTTAGTCAATCTTTCTTTATAGATTCAACCATCATTATTGATTATTTTTGAAGTAAAAAGCCAAGGAATGGGCGCGTTAGCTCAAGGAAAGAGTTTGTTAACACTTCACTTTTCTGCATCAGAGCAAACTATCGCTTATACAGCCTTTATATAGCGTTTATATAGCGTTAACTACATTTAGGATATTTTATATGAAAAATTATTTATCTTTAATCATGACGGTAGGTGTTTTAGTTACTTTTAGTTACTTTTAGTACTGTTGCCAATGATAACAACAGTACTCAAAAGACAAACCAAGATAACTATGCGCAAAATGAACTGCTGAAAGATCTTAGTGATTGCTACGTAAAATTTGACTTTTTAGGCAAAGACACGAGTGCAATTAAAAATGCATTAGGCCTTTATGAAGATCAAGACCAAGTAAAAATGTCTATTAATAAATATAACAGCCGCTTTTATCAATCCATGGCATTGGGAGTCGATAGCACTGATCGAACCCAAGTTGCTCGTGGATGTGCAAGAATTAATCAAAGAGCGGTCTCAATAAACGAATATGTAGCCAATAACATCATTAAGACTGCAAACTAAATATCTGAGAGTAGCCTGAGTATTAGTAAGTTATAAGCACATTACCTTCTGTTTATAACTTACTATCATTCCGAATAAATATTCGGCTCATAGTTCAATTTGAGTAGGCAAGGAATAACACCATAACTCGTTTCATGAGTTGGTTGTTGGTTGTTTAAAGTACAACGATCAAACATTTTATCAAAAAAATATAAGGAGATATATTTTGAAATCAAACATAGCTTTAGGTCTATTTTTCATTGCATTAGCTACTTTTAGTGTTAATTCATATAGCGCTAGAGATGTTGACAGAACCAACAATCAAGCAATAGCAGCAGACCAATTCTTAAATGAATTATCTGAATGTTTAGAATCCCGTGACATGTGGGGTAAAACCACAGCATCGATTAAAGGGGTATTAAATCTTTATGAAGACCAGAACAAAGTAAGAGTGACAATAAACAAATATCAAGGCCGCGTTAGAAGTTACTCTCAGCTAGTGGCAAACCGATGTGTAGCAGTAAATCAAAGAGCAGTCTCAATACACGAATATCTAGCCAATAAAACCCATAAGACGGCAGAGTAATTGCCTGAGTTTATCTGAATATTAGTATGTTATAAGCACTATTATTTGCGCTTATAACTTACTCTTATTCCTAATAAGTATTCTACTCATCTACTCATATTGTCAATTTGTGTAGGCAAGTAATAACGCCATAACTCGTATCATGAGATGTTGGTTGTTGGTTGTTGGTTGTTGGTTGTTGGTTGTTGGTTGTTGGTTGTTGGTTGTTTAAAGTACAACGATTATACATTTTATCAAAAAAATATAAGGAGATATATTTTGAAAATAAACATAACTTTAGGTCTATTTTTCATAGTATTAACCACTTTTAGCGTTAACTCATATAGCGCTAGAGATGTTGACAGAACCAACAATCAAGCAATAGCAGCAGACCAATTATTGAACCAACTAGCTCAATGTTATGTATCCGATCGTGACTATAAAAATATAAATACAGATGCGATAAAAGGTGTCTTAGATTTTTATGAAGATCAGGATAAAGTAAGATTGGCAGTCAACAGTTATAGAGGCCGAAATAGAGGCCAATATTGGGCAGAAAACTATACACAGATTGCAAACCGATGTGTAGAGGTAAGTCAACAAGCCGTTTCAATACACCAATTTTTAGCAAAAAAAATACACAGCCAGACTCATTAATATTTAATTAATAATGTTTACAATAAAAAGCCATACTCAGTATGGCTTTTTAATGTCTAGGATAAAAATGGTTATCCGATATTTTTATCCTTATTAGAAAATCTGTAAGCATTAATAGTCAGGAAAGTCTCTTCAATACTCAATGGATAGACTTAAAATTCAGAAACAAAAAAGCCGCTAAAAGCGGCTTTTGTTCAAGTTGGCAAATTAGTTAACCAAAAACTAACTTTTCAAGCTTATTTAGCTTCTTCACCTGCTAGGTATAACCAGGTGTCGATAACGGTATCAGGGTTAAGTGATACGGTATCAATACCTTGTTCTACAAGCCATTGTGCAAAGTCTGCATGGTCAGATGGGCCTTGGCCACAAATACCCACATAAGCACCTTTCTTTTTAGCGGCTTTAATCGCTAATGAAAGTAACGCTTTTACTGCTTCGTTACGTTCATCAAACAAGTGACTGATAATGCCAGAGTCACGATCTAGACCCAAGGTTAACTGAGTCAAATCGTTAGAACCGATAGAGAAGCCATCAAAGTGCTCTAAGAACTGGTCAGCTAATAATGCGTTTGAAGGTAACTCACACATCATAATAACGCGTAGACCATCTTTACCACGCTCTAAACCTTGCTCTTTTAATAATTCGATAACTTGCGCGGCTTCATCAACGGTACGAACGAATGGGATCATAATCTCAACGTTCTTAAGGCCCATATCATTACGCACACGTTTAATTGCTTCACATTCTAGAGCAAAACAGTCACGGAACGATTCAGAGATATAACGACTAGCACCACGGAAGCCCAACATTGGGTTTTCTTCTTCAGGCTCGTAACGGTCACCACCAACAAGGTTAGCGTATTCGTTAGACTTAAAGTCTGACATACGTACGATAACTTTCTTAGGATAGAACGCACTACCAATGGTTGCGATACCTTCCACTAGACGAGCGACATAGTACTCAACTGGTGATTCGTAACCTGCAATCATTTCATTGATTTCTTGCTGCAGCTCAGCAGGTTGTGAATTAAATTCAAGCAGCGCTTTAGGGTGAATACCAATCATGCGATTGATAATAAACTCAAGACGCGCAAGTCCCACACCTTCATTAGGTAAACGGGCGAAATCAAATGCACGATCAGGGTTACCGACGTTCATCATGATTTTCATTGGTAGTTCAGGCAAGGTATCAACACGGTTAGTAATAACTTCAAACTCTTGCTTACCATCGTAGATGAAACCGGTATCGCCTTCAGAACAAGATACAGTCACTACTTGGCCATTTTTGATACTGTCAGTAACATCACCACAACCAACAACTGCAGGAACCCCAAGCTCACGCGCAATAATTGCTGCGTGACAAGTTCGGCCACCGCGGTTAGTGACAATTGCGCTAGCGCGCTTCATGATAGGTTCCCAATCTGGATCAGTCATGTCAGTAACGAGTACATCACCTGGCTCGATTTGATCCATGTCTTCGATAGAGGCTAGCACTTTAGCTACACCAGTACCGATTTTATGACCAATCGCGCGTCCTTCTGAAACAACAGCACCTTTGGATTTTAAGTGGTAGCGTTCAATTAATTGCACGTCTTCACGGCTACGAACAGTTTCAGGACGAGCTTGAACGATATATAACTTACCGTCGTTGCCATCTTTTGCCCATTCGATATCCATTGCACGGCCATAATGTTGTTCAATGATCACCGCTTGCTTTGCAAGCTCCATCACTTCTTCATCATTAATAGAGAAAGTGCCGCGTTCAGCTGCTGCAACATCTTCGATTTTAACTTGCTTGCCGTGAGAAGCATCATCAGAGTAAACCATCTGAATCATCTTGCTACCGATATTACGGCGCACAACGGCTTTATGCCCTTGCGCTAAAATTGGTTTGTGAACATAGAATTCATCAGGGTTAACAGCGCCTTGTACTACCATTTCACCTAAACCAAATGATGAAGTGATAAAGACAACGTCGTTGTTACCTGATTCAGTGTCCATGGTAAACATCACACCAGAAGACGCTTTATCTGAACGTACCATGCGTTGTACGCCAGCAGATAATGCCACACCTTGATGCTCGTAACCTTGGTGAACACGATAGGAAATTGCGCGGTCGTTAAATAGCGATGCGTAAACATGCTTAATCGCAAGCAGTACAGCTTCAAAACCTTTAACGTTTAGGAAAGTTTCTTGTTGACCCGCAAACGAAGCATCTGGCATATCTTCAGCTGTTGCTGATGAACGCACTGCAAATGAAGCTTCTTGAGTCTCGCTAGAAAGTTGCTCGTAAGCTTCACGAATCGCATCTTCTAGTTCTGGTTGAAATGGGGTGTCGATAACCCATTGTCTGATCTGCGCACCAACTTTTGCAAGTTCGTTTACATCATCAACATCAAGGGTTGCCAAGATGTCGAAAATTTTCTGGTTAACACCACTTTGCTCTAGAAACTCATTAAATGCATGAGATGTAGTCGCAAATCCGCCAGGTACTTGAACACCGGCATTAGCCAGGTTACTGATCATTTCACCAAGTGACGCGTTCTTGCCGCCAACCTTGTTTACATCACCCATGCCTAATTCTTGATACCAGAGTATGTATTGCTGCACAGTTATCTCTCCACAAGTTTATTTCAATGGCCCCTTCACACGAGGGCAGAGGCATTCTACACTCCCCCTCAACAACCGTAAATGTATAATTTTATTTGTAATTTTATTACTACAAGAGGCTGAAATGACACCAAAAGTATTCTATATCTCAGATGGGACCGCGATCACAGCAGAAGTATTTGGCCATGCTGTCCTATCCCAATTTCCAGTTGATTTTGAAGCACTTACAATTCCATTTGTTGACAGCATTGCTAAAGCTGAAAAGGTAAAACAACAAATCAATGATAGTTTTATTACAACAAGCTTAAGACCCGTTGTGTTCCATTCCATCGTAAATTCCGACATTCGCGATATTATTTTCTCCAGTGAAGGTTTAGATTATGATTTTTTGAACACCTTTGTTTCGCCATTAGAACAACAACTGGGTATAAAAGCTGCGCCGGTGATCAACCGAACTCACGGTAAAAGCACGACTAACGAATCTTATGATAATCGTATTGATGCGATTAATTTCACTTTAGATAATGATGACGGTCAAACCATGAAACATATGGATAAAGCTGACATTATTTTGCTAGGTGTTTCTCGTTGCGGTAAAACGCCATCGAGTTTGTATCTTTCTATGCAATTTGGCATTAAAGCAGCAAACTACCCTTTTGTTGAAGATGACATGGATAATCTCAAGTTACCTGAAGCGTTAAAACGTAATAAGTCCAAATTATTTGGCTTAACCATTGATCCCCAACGTTTACATGAAATTCGCCAAGGCCGCATGGAAAACAGCCGCTATTCATCACTAAGACAATGCCGGATTGAAGTGAAAGAAGTAGAAATGATGTATAAAAAAGAACGGATCCCGTTTGTTAATACCACATCTCATTCTGTAGAAGAGATTTCAGCTAAAATCCTCGATATTACCGGGCTGAAGCGTCACATGTTTTAATTTTAATGTCGCTGTGGTTATTTAACTGTTAAGCCGAAAATGTGAAATTCATAACATTTTCGGCTAACTTATGTGAATAAAATGATATCAGTTCAAAAACCTGCATGATTTGTCCGTGTCTAACGCCTGCTAATTAGTTATAATCTCGAGCAATATGATGTTAATTCATCGCAAACATGCTCGGTAAAGTGAATGACTATTAAAACAGACGAACTACGTACATCCCTTTTATGTAAGGTTATTTCTCCTGCGCAACTCGCATCTGAATACCCACTGACGCAAGATGCTGCCGATTATTTAGTTGAGCAACGTCATGAAGTTGAAGCCATTATTGCTGGCGAAGATCAACGTTTATTGGTCATCATTGGTCCTTGTTCAATACATGACACCGACGCCGCTTTAGATTACGCCCAGCGGTTAGCCAAACTTCACCATGAGTTAAAAGACGACTTATGCATTGTGATGCGGGTTTATTTTGAAAAGCCGCGTACTATTGTTGGCTGGAAAGGATTAATCTCAGACCCTGATCTTGATGGTAGTTTTAGCCCAAACAAAGGCTTACGTATGGCGCGTCATTTACTTCAGCAAATCACTGAATTAAAACTGCCTATTGCCACTGAGTTTTTAGATATGGTCAATGGTCAATATATTGCCGATTTAATTACCTGGGGCGCTATTGGTGCCCGCACCACTGAAAGCCAAATTCACCGTGAGATGGCGTCGGCTTTATCTTGCCCTGTTGGCTTTAAAAACGGTACTGACGGCAACATTAATATTGCAGTAGATGCTGTTCGCGCCGCCCAAGTACCACATATATTCTATTCACCAGATAAAGATGGTGCTATGGCAGTTTATCGTACACACGGTAACCCGTATGGCCATATCATTTTACGTGGTGGTAAAACCCCGAACTATTCAGCCGAAGATGTTGAAATCGTCCGCGCCCAGCTCGAAACCGTTGGCGTAACCCAACGTATGGTGGTTGATTTTAGCCATGGTAATAGTGAGAAAAAACATAAAAACCAGCTAAAAGTTGCTGATAGCATCATGGCGCAAATGCGCGCTGGCAGCACTGCGGTTGCAGGGATTATGGCAGAAAGCTTTATGATTGAAGGCAACCAGAAAGTCGTTGAAGGCCAGCCATTAACATACGGTCAAAGTATCACTGATGCTTGCCTGCATTGGGAAGACTCAGAAAAATTATTACGTGATTTAGCCCAAGCCTCTAAAGAACGTAAAGCACTTTTAGCCAAATAACGGCTCAAGTATTAACTTATAAAAAAGCCAGTTAGGGTAACCTAACTGGTTTTTTTATCGCTTTAACTTGTACTGACGTTAACTCACTTTTTGTGCCGACGGCTCCACTGCTTGTAAACAAGGAACATTGGTATAAGCGGGATCGTCATCTAATGAGCTTAATGATAATTGCTGAAATTGTTCATGTACGCTCATAAAGCTCTCAACCAACCTTGGATCAAAATGTTTGCCCTTTCCTGCAACTATCACTCTTACCGCTTCATAATGACTAAAGGGCTTTTTGTAACACCGTGGTGAAGTCAGCGCATCGTACACATCCACTAGCGCGACTATTCTTGCAGACAATGGGATCTCGAGACCTTTTAGCCCTTTAGGGTAACCACTGCCATCCCACTTTTCATGATGCCCACCAGCAATATCACGGCCCATTTTTATAAAACTGCATTGAGGCGCAAATTCAATTAGAGAATCTAACACTTCTGCGCCAATCACTGGGTGAGCTTTAATATTTTCAAACTCTTCAGGGGTTAGTCGACCCGGTTTTAATAAAATAGCATCGGCAATCCCCACTTTACCAATATCATGTAATACAGCTGACAGAGTTATTTCTTCTACAAATGAGCCAGTTAACTCATTAGGCGCATCTTTGTCTAACCCTCTTTGGCTTGCCAATAACGCGGCATAGTGCTGCATACGTAATAAATGAGCGCCTGTTTCATTGTCGCGATATTCTGCCAATTTGGCTAAACCAATCACAGTTGCTCTTCTTGAAGTTAATGTTGACTGTAACGAACTGAATAATTTTTCTAATAAATAACTGATAGAAAGCGTAAGAATGGCATTAGCTGCCACAAAATTAATGCATACAACCGCCCAAATAATACTGTTGTAGCCTTCAATACTCGGCCAAGGCAACCAATTATAATGACCGCAAATACCAACAATAACTAACGACATGGCATTGAGTATTTGCGCCCAATAACTGGCATTACGACCTAATAACACCCCTGTTAATGGAGGAAAAAGAAATAACCAGAAAAAACCGGCACCACTTGGGCCTATCGCCAGTAAGAAGCCTGTTCCAATCATATAGGCAAGTAAGCAACCAATGATGAATCGCAGTCTATTTGCTAAGTTGTTTTTATAAATAATCAGCAATAAGGTGGCATAAACCACTGTATTAAAGATCGCCATCGGCCATAAGCCTTGAACAATACACAAATAAACACTAGTAAAGTAAACGGGAATACAAAGGAAGGCTAACGTGGTAAATATCCGGTCAAATACCACTTTACGCCAAATGCATAATGATTCATTTGATGCGGTGAGCTCTCTTAACAAGCCTGCAAATGGTGACATACTTCATCCTTGAATCGTTCATTGGAACAACCAACCTTGCCTTTTTAAAACAAAAATATGATGCTTTAAGCTTTAAGTATTGTAGAGATAGCGGGAATAGCAACATAAATTGCCGATAAAAACCTGTTACCTATAAATAGATTTGCCGCCACAGCCTTAAACAATTATTGCCCCATGAGCTCAATGTTTTTGCCGCTAACAGCTTGCAAGTTTGACTCAGGTAAAAAAAACTGCCAGCTTAAAGGAAAATATCAAGCACAAAATATTGATTATTTAAAAGGATTTACATGAAATCATCATCATCTCTTAAAACCATAGCTGTACTTGTTAGTAGCTTACTTTTGCCTGTGACATCTTTGGCTGCTAACAGCGATTTTAATACTGCATTTAAAGATTATAATTTAGCATTAGAAAATAATGATGCGGTGTTAGAACTACAATATGCCCGGTTAGCGTTTGATTTAGGTAAGCTCAAATTTGGCGAGGATAATATTAATAGCGCTAATTTAGCCTTAAATTTAGCTACTGCGTTAACTAAAAACGCGCAAAAATCACAAGCGATGACTTTTTACCAATTGGCCTTAGATATTTATCGTACCAATGGTGACGCCATTGACGATATAGAATTAATTGATCCACTCACCTTACTGGCCGATGCCACTACAAATAACAAACAAGCAAGATCTTTACTCAATGAAGCAATAAATATTAGTGAAGACTCTGGCAATCCACTATTACATGCTAAAACCTTGATGCTGGCATTTAAACGCTTGGTGAATACTGAGTTTTATACTTCTAGAGTTAAGCAATTTCTAATTGATGCTGAAACGATATACGTGCAGCATTTACCGGCTAATTCTGCAGATAGAGTCGATGCTACCTATCTGCTCGGCTCAGTATTACTTTGGGAAAAACAATACTCTGAAGCTGAAACTAAACTTTTACAAGCCATTAAAGAGTACAGCGTGCTCGATTATGACCATCCCTTCCAGTTAAGTGCTCACGCTAAATTAGTTGAAATTTACAGCTTGCAAGATGAGCCAACCAAGGCTACCGAGCATTGCGTAGCCATTGGAAATATGACGCCATGGGAAGCTAATCAAGAGCAAACACCACTATTTAGATCTAACCCTAATTATCCCAGATCAAAGCTGATTCAACGAAAAGAAGGCTTAGTTCAATTGTCATTAACGATTGATAAAAATGGCTTTGTCACCAATCCTAAAGTGATAAAATCCAAGGGTGGGAAATCCTTTGAAATAGAAGCATTAAAAGCACTTGAGAAATGGCGTTATGCGCCAAAATTTGTTGATGGCAAACCCGTTGAAGCAGAAACCACCCTGCAACTAGATTTTTCCATCGGATAAATTATTGGACATTCTACTGTTCTTTAAAGTCAGCCATCGCTAGCCACTTGAGTTATTTATCTAGGCTAAGACAGTAATAATAGTCTCGTTAATTGCTGTCCTAGTCTAATGTTAAGTGACTAAAGTTAAGTGCCTCATGTTACTTTACTAAAG
>NZ_MCTV01000024.1:53804-110622 GCF_002874545.1 Shewanella sp. 10N.286.52.C2 | reverse complement strand
GACTCATGTTACTTTACTAAGGTAAAGTGACTCATGTTATTTGACTAATGTAAGGTGACTCATGTTACTTGACTAAGGTTAAGTGACTAATATTAAGCGACTCTCGTTAATTACTTAATCAACAACTCCCCCCGAAAAGCGATAATAAAATGATGAGCTACCCTTCAGTAAAAATTATATTTCAGTTAAGCATCATATCGATAATTTTCATTGGATTAAGTTCGCCAATTCTCGCCACAGCCAATGAAAAAAACGCCGCAGTAAATAGCCATAATACTCCTGCTATGTCTAACGCTAGCGCATCAACGTCCCATAAAACCAGCACCATTTTTTTGGTTCGCCATGGTGAAAAACAAACTGGTGAAGATCCACAATTAACAGAACAAGGTAAAAATCGCGCCCTTGCTTTAGCGAATACCTTATCAGCAATTAAGCTTGATGCCGTTTATAGCACTCAATACCAGCGCACAGAGCAAACAGCGCTGCCAACAGCTAACTCACAATACCTCAAAATCAGTTACTATAATCCCAGAGAGTTAGCTGAATTTGCCAGCCAATTACAGCTTAATAGTGGCGCTAAGGTATTAGTGGTTGGACACAGCAATACCACCCCTAAACTGGTGAATTTACTGGGCGGCGAACCCGGCACTGAGATTAATGAAAAATCTGAATTTGACCGTTTATATATAGTAACGATATTTGCCCCAAGCAGTTCAGAAAAACCAGCAGCGCAGGTTAGTACCACATTGCTAAAGTATTAGCCTACTAAAGACCTGTGTTATTGGCCTTGTTGATTTAACCTAAAACAAGTTAGAGGCTCATGAAACTTGTGCATATTATTAATTAAACTTTGCTAATCTAAGGCTACTACTCCCTCGCACAGCTACCCTTTATTCCCGCTTAAACGTATAATCGCGCCACCTTGGCGAAGCCGCCACATAAAAGCATAATATTAGGTCGTTATATGCCCTCCACTAGTCAAACAGAAATCACATCACAGCTTAGTTTTCATGAAGATGTCGCTAAGCGAATCGAACAATCAGAGTCGCGAGTGATTAAAGCAATTTTCCCTTCCAATACCAACCATCACAACACCCTTTTTGGTGGCGATGCATTGGCGTGGATGGATGAAACCGCCTTTATTGCGGCCACCCGTTTTTGCCGTAAGTCTTTAGTTACTGTTAGTTCTGATCGCATTGATTTTAAAAAAGCGATACCGGCAGGTAGCTTAGCTGAGTTAATTGCCCGCGTTATCCACGTCGGTAACACATCAATTAAAGTTGAAGTGAATATATTCCTTGAAGATATGTATCAAGACAAGCGTGAGCATGCCATACGCGGGGTATTTACATTCGTCGCCGTTGATGAGCAGCGCGCTCCAACTCAAGTGTGGCCATAAACTCAAATTGCTATAAAAAACTGCCCATCATAAATCGTGATTGACCCTATTCAATGGCGAGTTGCTTATCAAAAAGCAGGTTTAAGTAACGGAATGACTCTTTCGCTCCGTTACTTTCTGTTTTTACGTACAATCATGCCTTTAACCCATAAGCTTATTAGACAAAAGTCTAAAATAATGAGTTAAATTGTTCGTTTGCCGCTTTGTATTTGATAAACCCTAGAATTTTATCTTACTTATCTGTTACATTAAATCTTCTTCACGTGCAAACAAGACTATTAAAAAGCCATGAAGCTACATAACTTAAATATAATTATTGCCGATGACCATCCATTATTTCGAAATGCATTAAGACAAGCGTTAAGTAATGCCTTTCAAGGTACCAATTGGTTTGAAGCAGACAGTGCTGAAGCGCTGCAACATATACTTGATGATAAAGCCAGTGAGCTTGACCTCATTTTACTTGATCTTCAAATGCCGGGATCCCATGGGTACTCTACGCTAATACATTTACGTGGCCATTACCCTGACATTCCTGTGGTGGTGATTTCAGCTCACGAAGATATCCAAACCATCAGTCGTGCTATTCATTACGGTAGCTCAGGCTTTATTCCTAAGTCGGCATCTATGGATACCCTTAAAGAAGCCCTTGATGGCGTTCTTCAAGGAGATATTTGGCTGCCTAAAGGAACTGAAGTACTCCCCGTTTCTGATGATCCTTCAAGCCAAATGGCCAGTAAGCTTTCAGACTTAACCCCGCAGCAATATCGGGTATTGCAAATGTTTGCAGAAGGCTTACTCAATAAGCAAATCGCCTATGACTTTGGTGTATCTGAAGCAACAATTAAGGCCCATGCCACAGCAATATTTCGTAAACTCGGGGTGAGAAACCGCACCCAAGCAGTTATCGCATTGCAGCAATTAGAAATGGAAAAGGTCGACCTATCTTAAGCGAACTCTCTCAACTGCCGTTTTCCCAAGCTTGTGAAAATAATAAAAAACCGATTTTAACTGAGTTAAAGTCGGTTTTTTCAAGTTCAACACAAGTATTAGAAATCGGCAGTGGTACTGGTCAGCATTGTGTTTATTTTGCTAAACATTTACCTCACTTAATCTGGCAAGCTAGCGATCAAAGTGATTACTTAGCCCAGCTTAATAGCCGCATCCACATTGAAGGTCCTGAAAACCTACTAGCCGCAATCGAACTTGATGTCACCAAGGCTTGGCCAAGTGCACAAATTGCGACAAACATTGATGGTTTATTTAGCGCCAATACTCTTCACATTATGAGCGAATCTATGGTAGTCGCCTTTTTTGAAGGCTTAGGGCAATATCTTAATTTACATGCTAATGTCGCAATTTATGGGCCGTTTAATTATCAAGGTCAATTTAGTAGCGACAGTAATGCGCAATTTGATATGTGGCTTAAGCAAAATAACCCTCAAAGCGGTATTAGAGATATAGAGTGGATAACATCACTTGCAAGCGATCAAGGCCTAAGCTTACAAGCCGACACCTCAATGCCGGCCAATAATCGCTTATTACATTTCAGCCGCAGCTAAATTAAATGATTATATTAAAGCACATCACTTAATACTTAATCTCGGCAACATTAGCATTATTGCTTATCGCTTTTGCCGAACACTAAAACCATAAAATCAAAGCCCAAATAGCTTAAGTTATGTCGCAAAACTTTGTAAGCTAGAGCTTAGTTATTTCTCTAACGATATCTACAACAAGGAACACGCATTATGGGTTCGGTTACCACTAAAAAACACCCAAACGGTTTGGAATTTGTCGAAGTTAATACCCCACTTTGTCAGGCACGTATATTTCATCAAGGGGCTCAAATAGATTTTTTCCAGCCCAAAGATAAAGCGCCTTTGTTATGGGTCTCTGATGCTGATGATTATCAGCCGGGTAACGGTATTCGCGGCGGCATTCCAATATGTTGGCCATGGTTTGGTGCCAGTGACATTGAAGGTTTCCCGCAGCATGGTTTTGCCCGCACCAGTTTATGGTCTTTAGCATCCGTTAAAATGCGCAATCAAATTGTTGATTTAGTGTTTACCTTGAAAGTTTCAGCCGAGCAGCAACAGTATTGGCCACATGATACTGAGGTAAGTGTATTATTTTCACTGTCTGAAACGTTAACTGTCAGCATAGTGAATAAAAACAATGCTGATTACCCAATTAACTTTACCCAAGCATTGCACAGTTATTTTCCTATTGAGGATATTCATCAACTTAAAGCCTCAGGCTTTAAAGATTCCAAATACATAGAATTTGCCAAAGGCCCTTTTGCCCAAGAGTCTGACGACGTGTTATTTGACCGTGAAACTGACCGAGTTTATACAGGTTTAGCACAAACCCAGGTACTGCATACTGCAGCTGGTGATATTGAAGTCAGCCGTGAAAACAGCCAGTCTGCGGTGTTATGGAATCCGTGGATTGATAAGTCCCAGCGTTTATCTCGCTTTAATGATAATGACTATCTCACTATGGTTTGCCTTGAAGCGGCTAACGTATTAGAAGATGAAGTTCACTTGCAAGCAGGTGAAAGTCATACCCTCACAACCCACATTCGCTGGCGATAAGCATAATTTGCATCAGTTATTTCCCTGTTAATAGCACAGCTTAACCTGCTGTTGTTAACAGGGTGATATCAGCGAGTAAACTGCTGTGATAAACTAGCTTACAATCAATATCTTAAAAGACTACTCAGCCCAAATGACAGTTCGCCTTTTTACTGTTAAACGATTCTTTATCCTATGCTTTTTTACCATTGCATTAGGCTTGCTTGTGCTGCAACAAAATTTTCGCCCTATCGCCTTAAAAGTACTTAACACCCTCACCTCGGCTTATGATATTCAGGTTAAAGATCTCGCGGTTAGCTTTGATACTGTTAATAAACTCAATTTTAAATTTATCTCCCTTGAGTATGAAGATAGTGTAATTAGCTTACACAATGCCGAGCTAAGATTAGTCGATGGCTATGGCGCATTAAAAAACATGGCTCTGACAATACAAGATTTTGAGGCTGTTACCGTAGAAAGAATTGATGTTAACTTAGGTTATTCATTTCTTAAGCGCCGTTTTGTGGGTAAAGATAACCAAGCAACAACTGACGCTGATGTCGGCCTGAGTATCAATCATTTGCCGTTCATTGAGCTGGCTAAGATAAATATTTACTGGGCTGATGATAAAGACTTAACTCAGCCGTTAATCGAGGCGCATAATTTAAGCCTTGCTGCCAGTGGTCAAAATCAAAACATAGCAGTTAATCAAACAAGTCGTAAAAAAAGCGCTGCTACATCTTTTGCTAGTTCAACTTCAACAATACTGACAGGTAAGCTGTTGCTTATGCAGCAAGAGTTTATTGATATTGCGCTAAGCCTAAATCCACGTGAGTGGCAGCTTAATTCCGATGTCGATATCAATAAAGTGCTCCAAAGCCTGCAATTGCTGGAACAGTCAGTGACTCAGAGAATAACGGCCACCACGAATACAGATGAACAGCAGGGATTACAACTATTATCCCAAGCTTTAGCCCCTGTAATAACGCCTATTTCAGCGGCAAATTATCAATTTAATGGCAACTGGTTAGGGCAAACACGATTAGATTTACCAAGTGGGTCAATCAGCAGTCATCACGAAATTAGCAATATTGAAATCGCGCCAACTGCTGACAATAACGTTAATAGTACTATTAGCTTTAAACCTGAAATGCCCATCAGCCTCGAGGTTAATTATCAGCCACAAGATACACATAATGCTAATCAGCGGGTATCAATTTCTTTAGCGCCGTTTTCGTGGCAGCAATCCACCAGCCCAAAGGCGCTTATAAAACTCAGCGGTTACTTAAATGATATTCAAGGTAATCGTGCAGATAGCGTTGCCAACGTGAATCAAAAAGTCGAAGATCGCCAAAATCTCGAAAAAAACCAAAGTGAGAACAATATACAGTCATTACTGACTCAAGTTGCTAAGCTTAGCCCCGAGACAAATACAGGATTACCTAAGGGTGACGCCACTATTGACTGGTCTTTGGCGTTTAACTCACCGACTTACATGGATATCACACTGGCTAACGATAGCCCAAACTCAAATAGCCATTATGATTTACATATAGCTTCATTCAATGCACAAATAGCCCATCCACTGCTTACTACTCAGCTCATTTTTACTGATAACAGCGCCGCTATTGCTAATGAAAACTACCAAGTAAAAAGCGCAATAAATGTTGATATCAACCAAGTTAAACCAATTGATTTAAGTCACTTAGATAATGTCGACAGTACTTTAATTATTGATGGCGCAAGCTTAACAGGCCAATTAGCTGTTGAGCATCAGCTAAGTCAAAATCACCCCACAACCAAAGTTAGCCTCAAACAAAACGCTCAATTACAGCTTAGTGATTTAAGCTTAATATCTGCCAACAAACTTATTGCCTTTGAGGGACTGAACTGGCAACAACAAGGGGCTAGCGAGCTTAGTTCAACCATTGACGGCAGCCAAATAAAGCTCAATGACTTCTCATTCGGATTTGATAAGTTTCATCTTCAAGATCTAAGCACGGCAACTGATACGATTAACGCCAAAGAATCGCTTGAAATACATTTAGGCCAATTTGCTGTTGATGCTAAACAAGCAATTGAGTTATTTATGCCAGCGACGTTACCCGTGGATGAATTAACCTCAAAGCTCTTACCTTCAAGTATGAACCAGCCTAAGAATCTAGCTAGTAACAATTCAACTAATGACATCAAAAGCCAACCAAGCTTACTTACGTCATTATTAAATCAGCGCAATAGCAGTGATTTAATCTGGCAATTAAACGATATCCGCATCGATAAATTGATCCCGACTAAATCAAAACTGCGCCGCTATCCACTACTGCGATTAGACAGCTTAACCCTTGAACAAAACCTGCAGTTACACAGCCAGCTGCTCACAGGTAAAGAGCTTTGGCAACTTGATGAGCTAGCACTATCGAGCTACCACCTACTGCAACTACCTAAAAATAATAACCCTTTATCATTAGCCGGTCAGTGGCACACTGACTCTGATTTAGCCCCTCTGCTTGGAGTGTTAGCGCAAACTCAAATGCTGCCGAGTGATTTATCCATTGCAGGCCATAATAAATTGGATGCTGGTTTTGCCCTTGTTGAAAGCCAAGGGGTATCCTTATTTGAAATGAAATTTACTCAGTCACTCTCTGATGTTGAGGCGCAGTACAACGAAATGTTTTTTGATAATGGCAGTATCAATGCCCAATGCCAATTTAACTGGCAACAAGCCCATAGCTCACAATTATTAACAAAAACCTACAGCCAAAGTCGATTATTGTGTCAACAAACCGAGCTAAACATTGCTAACGCCTATGTCGGCATAAACTTAGATGAACTCAATCTCAAAGCCGATATTTCATTAGGTAAAAATGAGCAAATACCTGCCAAGAACTGGTTACAAGAAATCACAGGTTTAAGTGATACAGACGTCAACTTAACAGCACGGGGCAATTTACTGGGTGGCGAGTTTTTAATACCTGAGTTTTTTTTAAAATTACACGATAAGTCAGAAGGCTATTTGATGCTTAACGGCATTAGTTTACAAACCTTACTGGCAGCACAGCCTCAAGTAGGCGTATATGCCGATGGGATCTTTGACGGAGTCTTACCCGCGACTTTAGTTGATGGAAAAATTAATATTGCCGGAGGCCATTTAGCCGCCCGAGCCCCTGGCGGCTTAATCAAAGTCTCTAATAACCCAGCACTTGAGCAAGTGAAAGCAAGCCAACCTCATTTAGAGATAGTGGCGCAAGCATTAGAACACTTGCAGTATTCCGAGCTAATAAGCACACTTGATATGCAACAAAATGGCGATGCCCAATTAGCCGTTCAAGTAAAAGGACAAAGCAAAGATATTGAACGACCTATTCATTTGAACTACTCTCATGAAGAGAACCTATTTCAATTATACAAAAGCACGCAGATTGGTAACCAACTGCAAAATGATATTGAACGTTCCGTGAAGTAAAAGGACACCTTTGTGAACACTCAGTCGATTTACCGAATATTTCTTATTGCCGCATCAGTACTGCTGATAGGCGCCTGTACCCCAACCGTTAAAATTGAGCCACCAGATAAGCCTATTGTCATTAATCTTAATGTAAAAATTGAGCATGAAATCATTATAAAAATCGATAAAGAGCTCGATATTCTTTTAGAAGATGATGAGCTGTTTTAATCAATAAGGAAGCAATAATGAACACAAAAATCATGGCTTTAGTTTTAACGTTACTTCTAGGGTTAACACTGAGTTCAAATGTAGCTGCGTTGACATTGCAACAAGCTAAAGACCAAGGATTAGTTGGTGAGCAAACTAATGGTTATCTTGGTTTGGTGGTCAATGATAACGACGCAAAAACATTAATAACTGAGGTAAATAGTAAGCGAAAGCTACATTATCAAAAAATTGCCAAAAAGAATAAATTATCCACTGAAGATGTCGCTGCAAGAGCCGCGCAAAAAGCCATTGCCGCAGCCAGAAAAAGTCATTTTATCCAAACAGCTAAAGGGAAATGGACTCAAAAATAAATGACTAAATACCGATTTCAGTCGATCGATTATGGCTTGGAGCTTGGTATGAGAATTAACTGCATGAGGGATAATTGCATTATATGTACTAGCTCAGACTTTAAAAAAACTAACGCGCCTTGGTTTAAAATACCTTGGCGCGCCGCAAACTTAAAATTACATAGTGACCATTGCCCAGTAATCGAGACGCGCCTTAGGATCTAACACCGCTTTTTTACACACTTCTTTGTATTTATTCATTAACGGACCTAAGCCGCTTTGGCCTTGTAAACTGGCAAGCTGCTGGTTTTTCGCTTCTGTGACCGCTTTAGCCGCCTTTTCGGCACTTAAGTAGCCCGCGGCTAATTTTTCAGCTTCAACTGCTGATGTTTTCAATCTTTCACCAACCGGTTTCATCTGCGGCGCATTCATACCCATAATCATGCTAGAGCTAATTTGATAATATGCGGCACATTGGACTAATTCATTAGTAAATGCGGCTTCAGCTTTATCTTGCGCCTGTACGCTTAAGCTAGTGGCAACTAACGTGATCGCAGCGGCGAACTGATATCCTTTTTTAAACATACTGTATCCTTTCTTAGTAATTAATTTCTGAGTGCGCAATGCTATTGCTAAATTGTTGTTGGTAATGAGCTAAACGATGCTTTAAATGCTGCTTAACCGTTGGCCATTCTGAATCAATAATGGAGTAAACAACTGTGTCTCTGACTGTGCCATCTTTCAAAAGTTTATGGTTTCTTAACACCCCATCTTGCTTAGCCCCAAGACGCGTAATTGCCTGCCTTGATGCTTGATTGTGCCAATGGGTGCGAAATTCCACCGCCATGACATCCAAGGTTGAAAACGCATAATCGAGTAATAACAATTTGGTTTCGGTGTTAACACCGGTGCGCTGGGCACGTTTTGCATACCAAGTGTAGCCAATTTCTAAGCGACGATTAGGTTGATCCCATTGGCAGATACGGGTGCTACCGATCACCTCACCTGAGGTTTTGTCCCGCACGGCAAAAGCCAATGCTTCGCCAAGTTGTTCTTGGGCTATGGCTTTTTCAACATAAGCTTTCATATCATTGGCATGGGGAACCGAGGTATACCAAAGCTCCCATAAGTTGCCATCAGCAGCTGCAAGACTTAGCGCTGGCACATGCTCGAGTGTTAACGGCTCTAAAATGACATGTTCACCCATTAAAAAAGTATGACTGTCTGCGTATGCCATTGAGTGCTCCTAGATAAATAGTTAACTTGATCAAACAATGACAGAATACATGATCTAGATCAGAATAAAATCACCTTTTTGCTATTAAAAACAACAATAATGTCTTGTCTCATACGAACCAAAAAACCAAAAAGACCAATATCAATTGATATTGGTCTTTGGAGTAAGTGTTCTGAGTCAAGATTGCTGCTCGAGTGTAACGATGGATTTCGCTTATTTTGTGCTAATTAAAACTTATTTGATAAACACTGGTGCTGCCGCTTACTTCATTGCCAATAATTAATAATGGCAAACCTGTAGGGCTATCCTCAGCTAGAATAAATTTCATCCCTTCTGGGCCTAAATCACCCACAAGCTCAGGTTGCCCACTCATGGTTTCGCCGTCTATTTCAAAGTCGATATCAAAATCACGGTTCACCACATAGTCAATAAAACTGACGTCAAAAGGATTAGTAATATCGTAAATCATTATCCCAGATGTACGCTCTAAGCCGATGAAAGCATAATTTTTATCACCGATTCTACCTATCGCTAGCGCTTCAGGCTCAGGACCTTTATCATCACTGCGACTATCGCCTTTGCTTTCTTCATTATGATTGTTGAAGTTTTCACCTAGCACTGCTGCGGTAATCCTCTCAAAGTCATTACCACTATCAAAGACTAATTGACCAGCATGACTCCAGATAGAAAATGAGCGGCCACCATAAGATACAATTCTATCAAAATCGCCGTCATTATCATCATCACCCATGCTAGTGGTAACCTTTAATCGGCCTAATTGAGTTTTATCTTGGGCGGCTAATATTTGCGGGTGGCTTGAGTCTAAAATCAAATCATCGGCGCGGGCTTCTTCAGAAAAACCATCATAATCACGAGCATCACCTTCATTGGCTGTGACAATAAAGTCTTGTCCATGCCATTGATAACTGGCGATAGTGTCAGGCTGATACATCCCATAGACACCAGCATAATTAACGATATTAATGGCATCATCTTTGTCGCTGGCATCAAGCTCATTACCTGCTTTACCGTAATCTTTAAGGCCTAAAGCATTAATGGCTTCGACGGTATTATTCTCTAAGTTAATCACTGCGATAGCATTGTTTTCTTGTAAGCTGACATAAGCAAACTGATTATCTTTGGACACTGCAATATACTCAGGCTCAAGATCCTGTGAAACTGAAGCGTTTGGTCCATTAATCTTAATCATATTACTAAGCTCATTATGGCGAGCTTCACCTAGATTAAATTCATTAAAATCAATCAAAGTAGCAGTATCTGCTGGCAGACCATCGGTAATCTCTATCAACGCAATAGTACCTTCTGGGTCAACGCTATAATCAGAGTTTGGCTCACCTTCATTTGCTATAACCAGTTTGGCACCATCATGGGTAAAAACCACATTATCCGGTAATGCCCCTACTTCTACGGCCTTAATAAATTCAGGCTCTGCAGTGGCTGATAATTGATAAAATGCAACGATACCATTGCCTTGGGTCGCATTGCCGGCACTATCAGATCTCTCAACGGCGGCGGCTAATAAGTCGCCATAAATACTGACACTGTTGACGCTGCCTAAATCATTAATTTCAGCATCTTCAGCAACGTTTACACTTAAGGTTTTAGTGAGGTTGTTTAATGTTATCGCCGTTATGTCATCTGAATTAACCCTTGCTAACGAAGATAAGTCTAGGACATCTAACATGCCACTTTGTGCATTAACTACATATACGCTGTTGCTAGCCTGATGAAAGTCAACAATTTCTGCTGCGCTTTGGCCATAAATTCCTGATTCATAACGACCGATTAGCCCTAACTGCAATTGACCTTGAGCTTCAGCACATAGTATTTGAGTTTGGCCAGCAAGCACTTCATCTGTGTCTAAAACACCATTTATGTTTACATCAATCCCCGTGTCGATCTGTTGACCACCAAATGGACACTGGCTATTGCCAGCAGTTAATTCAGTGATTGAGATTAACGAGCTTAAACCATTCGTACCATCAACACCTTGAACGCCATTAAGACCATCATCACCATTACAGCCTGCTAGCAGCATCATTGACATTACTGTGGTTAACGGCAAAAGTGTGGTTAACGGAAAAATTTTCGTTTTCATGCTTTAGTCTCTATTAAGTAATTGTTGCAAAGTTGGGCGCTAAGCTACTCAAGTTCGATGACACTAAAACGACAACAATGTTACTTTAATGTTAAACCTCAACAGTCTGATTTAGTAAAGATTAAAATACACTTAATTCCTGATATTTTTCGATGCTGATCACCTTTTTCATGGTAAAATTTTGCCAGAATTTCGTACTCTCTTTCCTATAAAATTCTTCGATGTGATCCTATTTTATGTCTATCCAATGAGGTTTTTGTCAGCATGTCTTCTAACTCTCCTTCTGTGACCTCGGCGCAGAACTCCCCAAACCTTGCCATGCTTATTCCGATGCTGGCTGCGATTGTGGCCATCACCCCATTAGCCATCGATATGTATTTACCAGCAATGTCTGCCATTGCTGACAGCTATTCAACCCATGTCACCACAGTGCAGCAATCGTTAAGTATTTACCTTGCGGGCTACGCGCTAGGGATGCTCACTTTTGGCCCGCTTGCTGATCGCTTTGGCCGTAGGCCCTTGGTCATTTTTGGCTTAAGTGGGTTTACCTTAATCAGTTTCTTTATTTCTATCACCGCTAATATTGAGTTATTTTTAGCGCTGCGTTTTGCCCAAGCATTTATTGGCGCAGCTGCCACGGTTGTGGTACCTGGTTATATTAAGGAAGTTTATGGTGACAATACTGCCAAAGGAATGTCTTACGTCAGCTTAATAATGATGTTAGCGCCGTTACTTGCGCCCAGTGTAGGCAGTTTAATTTTAGAAGTGGGTGAATGGCCGTTAATCTTTTTAAGCCAAAGTTGTTATGCTATATTTTTGCTTTTGTTGGTTATTTTTAAATTAAAAATGCCCAGCGACAAAGCAAAAGATGCCCGCAGTAATAAGTCTTTTTTAAACGCCTATAAAACCGTGCTGAGCCGCCAAGGTGTGAAACTCAATATTAGTTGCGGAGTACTGACTTCCTTTGCGTTTTTCTGTTATTTAACAGCTTCGCCTTTCATTTATATGGAAGTCTTTGATTTAGATAAAACCTTATTTTCAATATTATTCAGTACTAATGTCGGCGCTCTGATGTTGGCGAACATTTTAAACTCTCGAATTGTCGGGCGTTTTGGCTCAAACAGAATGCTGTTTGCTGCAACCGTGTTTGCCACCTTAGCAGCCGCAGGTTTGTTGCTGGTGAATCTTTTAGGCTTGAGTTACCACTTTACTGTCGCCATGCTGATCCCATTAATGGGCTGTTTAGGAGTGATGTCAGTTAATGCCGATGCCATTGTGTTGATGAAATTTAAACAAGAAACCGGTACTGCAACGGCTGTAATTGGCACTCTGAGATTTGGCTTTGGCTCATTAGCTGGCCCTTTATTGGCTTTCTTTTATACTGGCACCGCGGTGCCATTTTCGGCGATGATGTTGTTATCAGTAATGCTGGTAATGGGTTGTTTATTGTTTCAACGTACCCAGCCAAGAAACTAATCATCTAGCGGCTTGAACTTGTAATAAAACGGCTCATAAAGAGCCGTTTAAATTCACACTAACACCATAGGTAATGTGCTTAGTAACATCGCCGCCATCAACCAATTAAAATTTCGCTGACGAATAGGTGTGTTTAACTTCTGACTGATAGAAGAGCCTATCAGTACCCAAAGCAATGACATTGGTAGCCCTACAATATTGAATACCAGCACCCCACCAATTGCCGTTGTCCAATATAAATCACCACTAATAGTAAATGCGCTTAATAAGCTAATTGAAGCCATCCATGTTTTAGGGTTTATCCATTGGAAAAAGGCCGCTTCAACTAAGGTTATCGGCTTAGCCCTTTCGCTGGCTTGATTGCGTCCATGTTGCGTGGCTATTTTGACCGCGAGATAGATCAAATAGCCAATGGATGCATATTTTAACATCTGATGCAGTAGCGGCCATGACTCAAATAAAGACCCTAACCCCAATAACATAGCCACATGCAAACTGGTTTGGCCTAAACGGATCCCAATCATATGCGGTACGGTTTGTTTAACACCAAAATTAGCACCAGAGTTAGCCAATAGCACATTATTAGGCCCTGGCGTACCCGTCATGGTAGCGCAAAATAGTGCGGCCGATAGCATCAACATGACAACAGATGGGCCCATACATTTCCTATTTAAACATTTTTAATCAAATCACCTTAAACTCAGCAAATACCTGTTCGAAAAACAACACGATACAAGCAAGCGTAATATACTCGGTTTAATTCAAGTTTCTGCAGTTTTCACGCTTTTTAATTAATTTAAAACGCCTAACTGTCATTTATCTTAAACAATCATGAAATACTTTCACCTAAATTACTTTATTTCAACAAGACACTTGTATCGTGCTCAAAAATAAATATGATGAAGGTATCTTGGAAATCAGCAAGATACATATTTAGTCAAATTATCTGAGGCGGTTTTCTACTGCGTAGATAAGCGAGTTCGAATTACCGTTCGGGCTTATTTTTAGAACGATTACCGTCGTTGTAGCAAGATACTGTTTACCATAACGGTAACTTAAGAGGATTTAGCAATGGAAAAATTATCCGGCGCCAGCATGATAGTGCGCTCGTTAATCGATGAAGGCGTAAAACACATTTTCGGCTACCCAGGTGGCTCAGTACTCGACATCTACGATGCGCTGCACAAAGATTCTGGCGTAGAGCATATCCTAGTAAGACATGAACAAGCAGCTGTGCATATGGCTGATGGTTATGCCCGCGCCACCGGTGATGTGGGTGTCGTACTGGTAACCTCTGGTCCTGGTGCTACTAACGCCATTACCGGTATTGCTACCGCCTACATGGACTCTATTCCTTTAGTGGTTTTATCAGGCCAAGTTCCGAGTAATTTGATTGGTAATGATGCTTTCCAAGAATGTGACATGATTGGGATCTCACGCCCTATTGTCAAACATAGCTTTTTAGTTAAAGATCCCCGTGAAATCCCCGAAATCATCAAAAAAGCTTTTTATATTGCAGCAACCGGTAGACCTGGCCCTGTCGTAGTTGATTTACCAAAAGATTGCTTAAACCCTGAAGTCCTGCACGAATACATTTACCCTGAAAGCGTTAATATGCGCTCTTACAATCCGACAACCGCAGGCCACAAAGGTCAGATACGCCGTGGATTACAAGCGCTGTTATCGGCTAAAAAACCTGTGTTATATGTGGGCGGCGGCGCTATTATTTCAGGTTGCGACCAACAAATTATTCGCCTAGCTGAAAAGCTCAATATTCCAGTCATTAATACCTTAATGGGCTTAGGCGCATTCCCTGGCACTCACCCACAATGCTTAGGTATGTTAGGCATGCACGGTTTATATGAAGCTAATATGGCGATGCACAACTGTGACTTAATTTTTGGTATTGGGGTGCGTTTTGATGACCGTACCACCAATAATGTAGAAAAATATTGCCCTAATGCCACCATTTTGCATATCGATATTGATCCGGCATCTATTTCTAAAACCATACGAGTGGATATACCGATTGTTGGCTCTGCTGAAAATATCCTCGATAGCATGTTAGCTTTACTTGATGACACCGAAAAAACCAACGACAGCGAAGCGCTTGATGCTTGGTGGATTGAGATTAATCAATGGCGCGAAAAAAATTGTTTAGCCTATGACAAATCAAGTAATCGCATAAAGCCACAGCAAGTGATCGAAACACTGCATAAATTAACCAATGGCGATGCCTACGTCACCTCTGATGTGGGTCAGCACCAAATGTTTGCCGCGCTTTACTATCCATTTGATAAGCCACGCCGTTGGATTAACTCAGGCGGGCTTGGCACCATGGGCTTTGGTTTACCTGCTGCCATGGGCGTAAAAATGGCGATGCCAGATGAAACCGTAGTGTGTGTTACGGGTGATGGTTCAATCCAAATGAATATTCAAGAACTTTCAACTGCGCTGCAATATGACACCCCAGTAAAAATCATTAATTTGAATAACCGTTTCTTAGGTATGGTTAAGCAATGGCAAGACATGATTTATTCAGGTCGTCATTCACACTCTTATATGGATTCAGTGCCTAATTTTGCCAAAATCGCTGAAGCTTATGGCCATGTTGGCATGACGATTAGTGATCCTAACGAATTAGAGTCAAAGTTAGCTGAAGCATTGGCAATGAAAGACAAGTTAGTCTTTGTTGATATTAGCGTTGATGAAACAGAGCATGTTTATCCAATGTTGATCCGTGGAGAAGCAATGAAAGATATGTGGTTAAGTAAAACGGAGAGAAGCTAATGCGTCGTATTATTTCTGTATTATTAGAAAACCAACCAGGGGCATTGTCTCGTGTGGTTGGACTGTTTTCTCAGCGTGGCTACAACATCGAAAGCTTAACCGTTGCGCCAACAGAAGACACCACCCTGTCACGCCTTAATATTACGGTGAATGCTGAAGCTGATGTTCACGAACAAATTGAAAAGCAACTTCATAAGTTAATTGATATTTTAAAAGTCTCTAACATAACTGAAAATGCCCATATTGAGCGAGAACTGGCATTGGTCAAAGTTAAAGCCCAAGGAGAGATGCGTGAAGAAGTCAAACGCACTGCTGATATCTTCCGAGGTCAAATAGTGGATGTCACCGCCAGCTTGTATACCATTCAAATGGCCGGTACCAGCGAAAAAATAGATGCCTTCATCAGCGCGCTTGCTGAAGTCACAAAGGTAATTGAAGTTTCTCGCTCAGGCGTTGTAGGTCTTGCCCGTGGCGAGAAAGTCATGAAAGCATAGCAGTTCACTTTTTGCATGGCTAGTAACAAGTCTATGCTTAAAAAAGTGTCACAATAAAGGGAGCTGATTAGCTCCCTTTATTATGCTCATTATTGACCCCTCCTGAGATAACCTGTTTTTGAGGCTAATTGATTCACTGTTCATGTTTGAGAGCAATAATGTTTGATCAGAAATGGCAGGGGCTTGCTTATTTATTGAACTTCGACTTGATGAAATTTGATCGTTTTCACTAGCTGAAGTGAAGTTATTGTCAATTGAAAACAATATCGTTTGATCATTTTGTAACTCACCTCTGGACATTTCCGAGTTAGATCTCTAAATCTAATTGGTGAATTTAGGATTAAAATTTCTATGCTAAGTGAGTTCAACTACAAATGAGTGGCCAAATTCACCTTGTCACTACACTAAACGTTCATTTCCTACAAATGGTAGTAACTCTTTTGGTTGCTCACCTTTAATCGCTGAATTTATGCGTCGTTGAATACTGGTGTAATCTGAAGTTTCAGGTGTTGCAGCCATTTGTGCGCGAATTGGATTCAAATCAACATACGCCATACAGGCAAGAACTGCTGCGTCAAAACTTTATTGACTGCCGACAGATCATATTGATTCACCTTGTTAGCTTTACGCTTAAAGCGAAAACAGCCCTACCCTATATTTTGCTCACTCTGTTATACTAACCAGCTATTCTTTACCACTGCGCCATGATTAACGCTAAACCAAACATTAATCATTGCTGACAGTGTTGTTAATTATCATTTTACTTTACCCGAGATTACACATGCCATTTTCGAAGCTGGGATTAAGCGATCCAATAATCAGTGCACTTAGTTCTTTAGGTTATACCAAGCCGACTCCCATTCAATCTAAGGCTATACCTGTTGCTTTATCGGGTAAAAATATCATTGCCGCGGCGCAAACCGGCACCGGTAAAACAGCCAGCTTTGTACTGCCTATTATCGAACGCTTTAAAGCCCCCCATAAGGTACGTGGCAAACGCGTCAAAGCACTGGTATTAGCACCTACCCGTGAACTGGTGATTCAGGTTGAGCAAAACATCAAAAAATACAGCCAGAACTTATCAATAAATTCAATGGTCATGTATGGCGGCGTTGACAGTAATGCCCAAAAGCAAAAGCTCATTGAAGGCATTGATATCCTGGTGGCAACGCCTGGCCGTTTGCTGGATATGTATACTCAACGTGCCGTTAACTTTGACGAGCTTGAAGTGTTAGTGCTTGATGAAGCCGATAGAATGCTGGATATGGGCTTTATTGAAGACATTAACCGCATCATCGAATTGTTGCCTGATGAACGTCAAAACATGTTGTTTTCAGCCACTTTGTCTAACCAAGTTCGCGCTCTGGCTAAATCAGCTATGCGTAACCCAGTGCAAATTTCAGTGGTTGAAGATGCTGACGCAGCGCCAAAAATTGATCAATGGTTAGTTACCGTTGATAAAGAAAAGAAGTCAGCATTACTAAGCCAGTTAATTAAAGACAACGATTGGAAACAAGCGCTGATCTTTATCGAAACTAAACACGGTGCAGCAAAGCTGGTGACTCAATTAGAAAAGCGCGGCATTATTGCAGAGTCTTTTCATAGTGGTCGTAGCCAGCCGATACGTGAGCAATTACTTAAAGATTTTAAAGATGGAAAAATCACCTATCTTATTGCCACTGGTGTTGCTTCTCGTGGTATTGATATTGATGACTTACCTATCGTCATTAACTACGACTTACCATACCCTGCTGATGATTATGTGCATCGCATTGGTCGTACTGGCCGTGCTGGGGCGTCTGGTATTGCAGTGTCATTGGTGTCAAAAGATGACTTTAAAAATCTCTGCGCAATTGAGCGCCGTTTGGGTCACTTAATTGTCCGTAAAGAAGTTGAAGGCTTTACTACGCGTAAAGAAGTACCGATTTCAATCTTAGATTTTGTCCCTAAGAATGCCAAAGTGCCAAAAGCGAAAACTGATGACAAGCCAACGCTTTCTCGTGGCAAGTCAGATAAGCCAAAGAATAATCATTACGATAAAAATAAAGCCAAACGCTTTAACAAAGAAAGCGCAGCTAAAAGCCCATATAAAACTAGTGACCGCGGCGAGAATAGAAGCTCAGACTCTCGCAAGCCTAGTAAAAATAACACCAGCAGATCAGTGCCCAATGGCACTGGCGCTGTAAACCCTTGGGGTAAATAGGCTGATATTTTTATAGCCGCTAGGTTAAAAGCCACACTTGGTCAATATTGTTTAAAGCGCCGCTAATTTAATAGCGGCGCTTTTTTAATGCTGATTACCTCAGTATGAGTATCTGTAGTTAATGGTTAATGGTTAATGGTTAATGGTTAATGGTTAATGGTTAATTGTGAATGGTTATTTATCGCGAATAGTCACTCGCCACGGTGGATTTAATCGATTCTCTCCTGCCCAATACAGCTTTATCTTATTACCTGCAGGATCAAACAGCCTTGCTTCACGCCATAAATAGTCTTGATCTGTGGGCAAAGTTTCAAATTCGATGCCTTTTTTAATCAGCTGATTAACCCATTCATCTAGTTGCTCATGTTCAAAATAGATAACGGTTCGGTTATCACTCATATTCAATTGCAGCTCATCTAAGGTTAATGAAAAACTGGCCTCACCATCAGGACACATAAAACGAGCGTAATGGGCAGTATTAACGATTTGAGTAAAACCGAGAGTTAAATAAAACTCACAGGCTTTAGTCATATTATTAACCGTTAAGGTAACTTGATTAAGATGCATACTGACTCCGACTTAAGATAAATCTCCAACTAATACTGTTCGTTTTTACTGTTGCTTATACTATTTATAAGCGCCAATGAAACTTAAACATAACGATTTCGTTCACTGGGAATATCCGTTAAATACTGGACAAACTCTACCTCAATGCCATCAGGGTCAAGATAATAAACACTGTCAGAGTAAGTATCTTCACGGCCTTTAATCGCTATTTCAAAACCAGCTTGCTCCATTCTTGCCATTAAACTTTTAAGATCTGACACCACATAAGCAAAATGGGCTAAGCCTAAATCATAACCTTCATTGGGACGCATTTTTCCTTTACCGCCATCGTTAAGCGATAAGTAATTATATTCATCACCAAAGTGCAGCCATTTACGCTGCACCCCATGCCACTCACCTTCACCACCGCCGCGAACTTGCCAATGGGGAAAAGCTGCCCGATAAAACGCTAAGCTAGCGTCTAAATTTTGTACTACTAAATTTAAATGCTCTAATCGCATAATCATATTCCTTGTTTTAAAAAGCTGACATTACTTATTAATCATCACTTGATTGAATAGGGTTCGGCTTAGTTCAATAACCGCTGTGATTGCGTTTTCTGCTGACAAATCATGATTCTTAGCGCCACTTGGGGAGCGGCTTGGGTCATCTGAAGCATCATAAGCTTGCTCAGTGACCACTTCCTTAGAGGGTTTGATTACTGTGGTAACCGGAGTTGTTGTTCGATGACTGAATGTATTCACTTGTTCAGTTTTAAAAATTAAATACGTCATTTTGCCTCCTGCATTGCAACGATTTTTAAATCAACTTGTTGTAATATAGTGCCACTATAAAACCTCAACCTTGGTTGAGGTAAAGTATTATTTTTACTGTAATAGGAATATTTTGATGCTTGATGAAATGGATTTAACAGTCGGGCAAGTGGCCAAGCGTTGCGGCATAAAAGTCTCAAGCCTGCATTTTTATGAATCAAAAGGCTTGATCACCAGTTTGCGCAATCAAGGCAATCAGCGCCGCTATCGCCGAGATGTGATCAGGCGGATATCCGTGATAAAAGCCGCCCAAACCATGGGAATAAGCTTGCAGGATATCAAGCAGGCATTTAGCCACCTTCCCAATGAACGCACCCCAACCCCTGAAGACTGGGCGTTGCTATCGACCAAGTGGCAAAATCAGTTAACTAGAAAAATCAATTATTTGACTAATTTACGTGACTCTCTAGATGGCTGTATTGGTTGTGGATGTTTATCAATGAAAAACTGCCCCATATACAATCCTAATGATGAACTGGGTAACAATGATGCTGGTGCGGTCATTTTAGATAGAGCGCTTAAATAGGGGCTTGTGACTTTTACGAGCAGTGCTTTTATTGAAAGCGACGTTATCGCGAAGTGCTTTTGTTGAGAGTGACTTTAATGTGGGATCAATAATGTGGCGTCAATTTGTTGTGAGGGGCTTTATAAACAGTCATAAGGCAAAAAGCCCAACTAGGAAAATGAATCTAGTTGGGCAAAAATCAGGGAAGAGATGAAACTAGTGCCCTTTATTATTTACCTAAAGGGCGGTAACGCATTAACTTTCAATCGTATTACTGGTAGCGCTGCGCGCAGAATTGATTTGAATTTTACGTGCTTTTAACGCTTCAGGGATTTCTCTTACTAAATCAACATTTAATAAACCATTTTCTAATTCAGCACCAACAACCTTGACATGGTCTGCTAACTGGAAAGTGCGCTCAAATCCACGCTCTGCGATACCTTGATGTAAGTATTTACGTTCATCGTTTACTGCAGCCACTTTACTGCCTTTGATAAGTAACTTGTCACCTTCGCTAGTGATATCAAGTTCTTGCATACTAAATCCAGCAACCGCCATAGTGATACGGTAGCGATTTTCGCCAAGTAATTCGATGTTGTATGGAGGGTAACCGGTGTTACCATTTTGTACTGCGGCGTGTTCAGCCATTTTAGCTAAACGATCAAAACCAATCGCACTACGATAAAGAGGAGTTAAATCTGGAGTTAAATTAAATTTACGCATTGTCATATCCTTGTCTAAAGCAATATGTGAAAAATAAAATGCCATTATTGGCTGTTTGTCATTACCCTTGCGGCGTAATGCTAGTTAGTACCTCTATTGAGCGTGCCTAACTTACAACTAGATATGAGAACGATATTTTATTTTTCAAGTAAATTAGCAAAAATAATTTTTCCTTCAGCCAATTAATTTAAATATAACCATTAATAATCAATATCTTAAAAAGATAAAAATTTTCAAATAAAAAGACAACCAAGTGGTTGCCTTTAGGTTTAAATGCTAACAGAAGCTAACATTAACTCATGGATACTAATAAATACTGCAGCCTAATGAACTTTTAGATTGGGTAAATTTCACTTCATTTTTCGGATTATAATCCTCAATTTGAATATTTTTCTCTTTCTTAACGTATTCATAAAGCTCAATGGCATCTACATAACCCGCTTCAAGAATATTAATCTTAGGGTAATTGTCACCACCTGCTGCGCTAAAACTTGGAATAGAGAACTGATAGGTTGCCGATATATCAAAAGGCTGACCATTAATACTATGAATTTCAACGTCTTGATCACGACATTTTACAGTCATATCAATACCGTAAAATTGCGCATAAGCACCGCTAGTTCGGGTATTGGTAGCCACTTTTGATAAATAGCTAATTAATTTGTCACCTGACATTTCTGCTAAACCAATAGTATTTGAAAATGGTTGCACCGTGAGCACATCACGATAAGCAATATTTCCTGCCGGAATAGAGGCTCTGACGCCACCAGAGTTCATGATACCAAAGTCAGCGCGCACTTTATTACTGTGTACTTTCGCAATTAACCTACCTAAATTGGTTTGCTGGGCACGCACCACCTTGCGATCGCCTTGTAATAGCCCATCTACTTTACCTATGATCACATCAAGCTCTGCGCTGCCTTTTTGCTGATAAGGTAATAACGCCGCTTCAACCTCAGGGTTACGCTCAACATGCTCACCTACTGGCCAAGCAAGCTTTTTACCAAAAGCCATTCGCTTTAAGTTAATTGGAATTAATCGGTAGTCCACTAAATACAATTTACCGTTAATGTATTCAAAATCAGCGCGGCCAACAAAGCGTCCCCACTCATGGGCTTGCATAATCCAAGTGTCATTTTGTTTGTCTGGACGACAAGAGTCACCCGCGGTGAAGGTTTTATCATATTCACTGTTGCGACCAGCCATACACACTGGATTTTGCGAGTGCCCGCCGATAATGGCGTCTAACTGCCCTTCCTCTAACGCTCTAGCCATCGTGACATCACCAGGGGCATTACTGCCAAAATCTGCATCCTGATAATGGCCCATATGGGTAGCTGCAAACACTAAGTCTACAGTTTCATTGGCTTTTATTTGCGGTAACAACTGCTTCATTTCCGCGATAGGATCGGTAAAAATCAACGATTCTGTATGCAATGGATTAGTTAGCTTTGGTGTGTCGTTAGTGGTCAACCCCACTACAGCAATGTCAATATCACCCACTTTGAACACTTTATAAGGTTCAAAATAACGTTGATTAGATTCTTTATCATAGATATTGGCAGCCAACATTGGAAATGTCGCTAACTCTGCTTGCTCTGCCAATACTGACAATGGGTTATCAAATTCATGATTGCCCACCGCCATGGCATCATAACCAATCATATTCATGCCAATAAAATCGGGGATGGCGTTTTGTAAGTCGGATTCTGGTACACCCGTATTGATGTCGCCACCTGATAACACTAAGGTATGCCCACCATTTGCGGCGACCTCTTTACGAATACCATCAATGACAGTAAACCGCGCTGCCATGCCATACTCACCCGCTTTGTTATGCCAAAAACGACCATGATTATCATTGGTATGCACCACAGTAAATTTAGTGCAATTATTATCTTCGCAGTCAGGTTTTCGATCACACGCAGTTAAACTGGTTAATACACCGATGACGACCAGTAGACTCGGAATTTTTCTTATCATTATGTTATCCGTAAACCTTCAATTTAATACAAGTTGCCTGCAATTTGTTTGCAACTAGTTTCACTACATAAAACGAGCTGTATTTTAACAAAAGTTTACTAAATATTGTGATTTATTTTTAAGTTATCACTTTAAATAACAATGATTTAGTTTTTATTAATACACGCAGATTGTCCAATATAATAAAAAGGGATTTAGACAAATGATTGAGCTGTTCGAATATAAAAAAGGCTCAGCGCCATAACAGCGCTAAGCCTCTTGTTTTTTATAGCATTTAACTATCACAAGTTAATAGTGACATTGTACTTAATTTGAAACAGCCACACTAAAGTGCCAGTTATGCTTTCCCGAGTTTATCGGTTAGCCATTGACCAATGTGGGACAACTGCGCAGGTATAACACTATGTGCCATAGGGTAAGTAAGCCACTTGCTCGAATAGCCTGCTTTAATTAAGGCATCATGGGCCATTTTTCCAGCAAATAATGGCACCACTTCATCTTGCTCACCATGGTTTTGTAATATCGGCGTATCACTGTTAGCTTCGCTTAAGCCCTCAGGTAAAGCCTCTCCTGCGGGTAAATAACATGACAATGCCATAATGCCTGCAAGTTTTTGCTCAAACCTCAACCCAGTAAATAAACTCATGACGCCACCTTGGCTAAAACCTGCCAGCACAATGTTTTGAGCGCTAATACCCGATTCAATTTGTTCATTGATCAGCGCTTTTACTGCGATTTCAGAGGTTAACACCCCATTGATATCGGCTCGATCATGTAAATCCATGCTTTTAATATCATACCAAGATCGCATGATATAGCCGCCATTTATGGTCACCGCTTGTTCTGGTGCATGGGGAAAAACAAATCGAATACTATGACCACTTGGTAAACCTAAAACAGGCACGACGGGCGCAAACCCGGCCCCCGAGTCTCCTAAGCCATGTAACCAAATGACACATGACTTCGCAGGTGTAGCTGGTTCAACTGTTATACGTTCTAGTAGGGTTGTCACCGACGACATAATTAAATCCTTTATGATGAATTGCGGCTATCTTATACCAATCCATAAGCACCGTTAAGCTTGAAACAAAAAAGGTAGCCGTAGCTACCTTTTTCAATTTACACCGTTTTTAACTTACTCATTAGTTAATCAAAAGAAATTATTGAGCACAACTTTTCACTAACGCGCCATTACGGTAGAAATTTAATTGACCTTCTACAGGTGCATAATCGGCAGCTGATAATACAGGGTTTGCCACAAAGTACTCACGAAAAACTGCTGCATCAGTTAATTGGGTATCTATGTAGTTTTTATGTTGATTAATAACTGGATAATCGTCACCACCAGCAGCACTGAAATGGATTAACGAGAAGGTATAATCATCTTCTAAATCGAAACTACGGCCACCAAGAGAAGCAATATCGACGGTTTCAGCATCACAATTCACATCCATAGCTACATGGTTAAATTGTGGGAAACCACCGCCGGTTTTAACTGCCACAGCCGCTAAATAGTCTTCAACTTCCGCACCCGTCATCGTGACATAAGATACGAAATTACCAAATGGTTGTACAGTTAACACATCACGGTATGAAATATCACCTTCAGCGATGGAAGCACGGACACCTCCTGAGTTCATTACACCAAAATCTGCGGTGACATTGAAGTTATTGCTAACAAATTCAGAATAAGCTGTAGTGAGCAGGTTACCTAGGTTTGTTTGCTCAACACGTACGACTTCACGGTCGCCTTCAAACTTACCATCAGTATAGGAAATCACCACATCTAACAATTCTTGACCGCGCTGTTGATATGGCAATAAGGTGTCATATACTATTTGGTCTTTTTCAATTTCTTCAGTAATGAATACTAACTCGCCACTTTCATCTTCTTGCTTTAAGTTAATTGGGATGAGTGAGTATTCTGCCAGCGTTAGCTCTCCATCCATGTATTCAAAATCAGCACGTCCAACGTACTTGCCCCATTCATGGGCTTGCATGATATAAGTCCCATTTTGCTGATCAGGTTTACAGTCATCACCTGGAGCAAAGTCGGCGTACTCATCCCCTTCCATACACACAGGGTTTTGTGAATGACCACCTATAATCGCGTGCAGTTGACCTTGCTCAACAGAGCGAGCTAGCATCACATCACCAGCGGCTTCTGTACCATGATTACCGTCAGCATAATGACCCATATGGGTTACAGCAAACACCATATCAACGTCTTCATTGGCTTCGATTTCAGCAAGAACAATAGGCAGCTCGTCTTGAGGATTGGTAAATGTCAGTCTGTCGACATTTTCTGGATTAACAATTTTGGGGGTATCAACAGTGGTAAAACCGATAATCGCAATTTTTACGCCATTAATATCAAACACTCGGTAGGGTTCAAAATAGCGCGCGTCTGCATTTTTGTCATAGATGTTAGCTGCAAGCATTGGAAAATTAGCCAATGTTGACTGCATATCAAGGGTGCTTAGAGGATTGTCAAACTCATGGTTACCCACTGCCATAGCGTCATAACCTAATAGGTTCATCCCCATGAAGTCAGGAATGGCTTGCTGCATGTCTGACTCAGGTACACCAGTGTTAATATCACCACCCGATAAAAGAATGGTTTCACCGCCAGCACGCTCTACTTCATGTCGAATTTGATCAATCACAGTTTTACGCGCAGCCATACCATATTCGCCATTGCTGTTTTCCCAAAAACGGCCATGATTATCATTGGTATGAATAACAGTAAAGCTAGTACATGCATCACCAGCAGCTTCACAAGCTGTTAGGTTTTTATCATCGTCATTACTACAACCTGACAATGTCGCGAGTACAGCAGAGGCCACTAAGCATTTGCACAAGATGTTTTTCATGATCTAACCCTTAATCAATTTAATTTTTATAATGTACGAGCTATCCAGCCCATTGCTGAATGCTAGCAAACATTGCATAAATCTCATGTCAGTTTGATTACAAAAAACCACAATTTACCCAGCCACAACAACAAGATACATCTTGGCAAACATTAAAATCAAAAACAAAACACTCGCACAAAAAAAACAAAACAAGTCAGACATTTCAAGCTGTAACAACACAAATTGTATCTGGTTGATATTTGAACCCATATAGCCATATTTTTCTATTGATGTGAGTTTTTTGTTAAAAGCACCGCAATTAAAGCAACCAATACTCGCTATTCCAATTCAATATTTTCAGTAACAGTAAATACATTTAGGCTCAAGCAGCTTCGAATTAATCGAACGTTATAGCCCATTTAATCCGCTTTTTTTGCTAAAATTTATCACTTAAACTCAGTCATAGAAGTTGAAATTATCAGGTGGCAATGATGGGGTTATTACAAAATGGACACTGGGTCGATCAATGGTACCCAACGAAGGAAAATGGCGGCAATTTTCACCGAGAAGATGCACAATTTAGGCATTGGATAACACCAGACGGCAGTGCAGAAGTAAGTGGTGATGCAGGCTTTAAAGCTGAAGCTGGACGTTACCATTTATACGTTTCATTGGCTTGTCCTTGGGCTCATAGAACCTTAATTTTTCTACAACTTAAACAGTTAACCCAAATGATTGATGTCACTGTGGTTGAGCCGCACATGCTCAGTAACGGCTGGGAGTTTGCAGGATCTAATCAGTCGGCAGCTGCTAATGCCATTGAAGGCGCTAATACCGATCCTTTGTTTAATAAAGATTACCTGTATCAAATTTACCAAATGGCCAAAGCTGATTATAACGGTCGTGTCACTGTGCCCGTATTATGGGATAAACACACTAATACCATAGTCAGTAATGAATCATCTGACATTATTCGTATGTTTAATCGGGCGTTTAATCATCTTACGGCTAACCATGACGACTATTATCCAGCAGCACTACGTCAAGATATTGATGAACTGAATGCCATGATTTACGACAACATTAATAATGGTGTATATCGCAGTGGTTTTGCTACTACTCAACAAGCATATGAAGCAGCAATAACGCCACTGTTTGCCAGCTTAGCGCAATTAGAACAACGCTTAGCAACAAAACGCTACTTAATGGGAGATGTGATAACTGAAGCAGATTGGCGTTTATTTACCACTTTAATTCGCTTTGATTGTGTTTATGTAGGCCACTTTAAAACCAATATTAGAACCATTGAGTCCTACCCTTGCCTTTCTGGTTACCTCAGGGACTTATACCAACAGCCTGGCATTGCTGACACGGTAAACTTTGAGCACATCAAGCAGCATTACTACTTTAGCCACCAACAAATTAATCCAACCCAAATCGTGCCAGTTGGCCCAGAGATTGACTATAGCAGTCCCCATAACCGAGATTCACTAGCCTAGGTGTTCCTGTAGTGAAGCTTGTCGCAGCCGAATCAGATTATTCGGCTGCAATGCCCATTATTTCGATGGCTTCATAAAATTGCTGGGCATTATCCAATTTTAAACTCCAGCGCACAGCGCCAGCATCTGCGATTAACATTAAACTGTCACTAAGACATTTCATGTCATCGACCATTGCGGTCAAGACGATGTTATTGGTATTTAATCGACACTGGATTTCAAATGGCGTTACCACTAATTTACCTTGGGAAAATTCAATTATCATTCGGATGCTTCTTTTATTTCAAACAAAAATCCCAAGTATATTAACTACACTTGGGATTACATTTGGGGTAATGCAGCAATAAATTAGTGCTGATGACCACCCTCACCGTGTGAATGACCGTGGGCAATTTCTTCATCAGTTGCATCACGAAAATCAACCACTTCGATATCAAAGGTTAACTCACGACCGGCTAATGGGTGGTTAGTATCGATGGTCGCCATGAATTTACCCATTTTAACGATAGTCACTTGGCGTTGGCCTTCTTCAGTATTGACAATAGCAGACATGCCCACTTTCCATACTTTAGCGCCTTGTAGGTGTTTTACTGAAACACGTTGCTCAGCACCTTCCATACGCTCACCATAGGTCTCAGCAGCTGGTAATGTAACGGTGAACTTTTCACCCGCATCTTTGCCAGCAATGGCATTTTCTACACCTGGCATCATGTTGTCATGGCCATGTAAATAGGCGATTGGAGAACCACCTTCGTTACTTTCAATCACTTCACCTTGTTCGTCACGAAGGGTGTAGTTGAATCGAACTACCATATTGTCTTGAGCGCTCATCGAATGTCCTTAGTTTACTTCGATATCAATAGTTTCCGCAGCTTAACAAATACCCGATTAAGCTGCCAGTAAAAGCCGAGATAATCGATTGCTATGCTTTTAGCTTATGCTTTTAGCTTATTCTTTAAGCTTATGAACTGAGTTTAAGCACTAAGCCTGCGAACTGGCAGAGAATAAACTCTCAGCGATGCAATCATTATTTTTTAATTGAAGCTACGGATTATAAACTGATCTTAATACCTAACGCGGCGAAGGTTTTTTGATCGGGAAAGCCATCAGCAATCAAGTTTTTACTGCGCTGAAATGCCTGCACTCCTGCAATCGAGTTTCGCCCGAGTACACCATCTGGCTTACCAACATCAAAACCCAGTTCATTTAATTTTGCTTGCATAAGCTTAATGTCGCTGCGATTAAATAGACCATGATCCGGCGCGCTTACTCTCAGCGGCGCTGCACCATTCACCCTATCGGCTAAATGGCCCACGGCAATGGCGTAAAATTCAGAGCGATTCCAGCGCATAATGACATCAAAGTTATCGTAACCTAAGAATGCTGGCCCGGTATGACCAGACGGGACATACAATGAGGCTTCCATCTCTGGAGTCGTCAACGGTGTGCCATTGGCTTGCTTGAGGTTTAATGCAGCCCAATCGGTTAACGGTTTAGGGTGCTTGCGGCCAAGGTATTGGTAATCATAATTTTCAGGCAATAATACTTCTCTGCCCCAGCGTTCATTCGCTTTCCAGCCCAGTTGCTGCAAAAAGTTTGCCGCAGACGTTAGGGCATCGGCAGTGCTATTCCACAAATCGACTTTACCGTCACCATCACCATCAACGGCATATTTAGCGTAATTGGTTGGCATAAATTGAGTATGCCCCATCGCGCCAGCCCAAGAGCCTACCATAGTCGCATCATCAAATTGATACTTTTCTTTAAGCTTTAAAGCTTGCATTAATTCATTGGTAAAATAGCTACTACGACGAGGATCGCAGGCTAATGTCGCTAACGAATTTAACACTGACATTTTGCCCTTATAGCCACCAAAGTTGGTTTCCAGCCCCCAAAAAGCAATGATATATTGGCCTGGTACCCCATACTCAAGGGTAAGCTTATTTAATAATTCTCGATGCTCGGCTAATAAACGCCGCCCCTCTTTAACACGCCAATCAGTCACACGCTTATTGAAGTAATTACCAAAGGTGGTGCTAAACTCTGGCTGCTGATTATCAAGCTCAATCACTCTAGGAATGTACTTTAGATTAGCGACACTGGTATTTATCGTTTGCTCGGATAAGCCTTCACTGCGGGCTGTAACTTTAAGCTTATCCACACACTGGGAAAAATCATCGGACGCTGCAATTGCTTGAAGACTAACAAAGCAGCTAGAAACCACTACAGCCGATTTTAGTAACGCCGGAAATTTGAAACTCACCATAAAAAGAATACTTCGACTAATCAATGAATAGCCACATCCTGACTTATCAAGCAAAAGGAAACAAGATCAAAAACCGCTAAAACTGTGATAATTTGTATTTGTTTATTTCATTTTGCGATAGAAGATTAATAGTGTTTTGTATTGTTTAGCGTTAACGTATAATGCATCAGTTAATTGAAATTTCTAAGAGACTAATCATGATTGAACTAACCCCTGCAGTTGTAAGCTTTATTGAAAATGTGAAAAAGCATCAAGTCCTTTGGGGCTTAGCGGATGAGACTGGTGAAGGTTGGGTTGTCTGTGACTCTTCTGAATTTGAACAAACTGATGTGATGCCTTTATGGTCAACACAAGCTGCGGCGGCAAGCCATTGTACTGAAGAGTGGGCAGACTATGTCGCTGTTGAGATCAGTGTGAATGACTTTTTAGAATTTTGGGTTGGCGATTTAAATGAAGACGGTGTATTAATCGGTCTTGATTGGGTTGCAAACGAAGAATGTTTAGAAGTAGATCCAATTGAATTAGCTAAAGAGCTAGTTGATATTGAAGCCGAATAATTACATTCTTGGCTAAATTAAGCTGCTGCAGTTCGTTACGAACTAAAGCAGCTTTTTTATAAGAAAAATTTACTTGCCAGTTATAACTTAAAGGCCTGTTTTGAATCATTTACCTCCCCTAATTGATATCCCTTTCGATCTTCGCCATCAATGCTGGTTTTGCGCCGAGCCTAGTAACGATGTGTTCAGTTATTATGCTAAAGCATCAACCCCGCACCCTTCATTAACACTGCCAGCATGCAGTGAGTGTGCAAGGTTAGCTAAAAAGAATTTACTGACTTCTATTTGGGATTGCAGAGACGCAGTAAAAGATGACTTAATGCAGATTTATCATAAAGATCTCGCCATTGGCATTAATTGGACCGAAGAAGAGTTGGCTGAGTCAGGTTTTGATTGTCGAATATTATCTGGCTTTAAAGAAAGTGCATGGATGATGTACAACATTGCCAAAGGCCGCATTAATGCAAAAGGTTGGCCCTTGGTGCTCAATGGCATTGATATTGAACAAGGTTATAGCGCGGTATTTGAATTTGATGGTTTACAGTTTAATAGCCTAAATAAGGCAATTAATCACTATTGTGACACCTTAGCGCTCAACAAATCGCTGTTATGTGAAATACTCAATATTGTCGGCAAAGACAAGTTTTCTTATGCGGTAAGGTTATGTCGAATGAACATTGGCATTACCAAAGAGCATCAAAAGCTGCTTATCGAACAGGTTCAAGAAGAGTTTACTTAAATTTGAGCGACTAAAACAGAAAGCCACAACAGAGCGAGCGCTAACAACCGCATCGCTCTGAAGATACACTTAGTCAAGGATCATCTTTAAGCGCTGCTGCACCGCATCAACCAATAAGTCTGGCTGGAATTTAGAAATAAACTTGTCACAGCCCACTTTTTCAACCATAGCATTATTAAAGCTGCCACTTAACGAGGTATTAAGGGTGATATACAGTGACGCCATGCGCTCATCGGCGCGCACTTCAGCTGTGAGTTTATAGCCGTCCATTTCAGGCATTTCTGCATCGGTAATCATCATCAATAACTCATCGGCAACGCTTTTACCTTCTGCTGCCCAACCTTTAAGCATATTCAATGCTTGCAAACCATCAGAGGCCTCTATGATTTTAATCCCCAGTTGACTGAGGGTGTCGCGTACTTGTTTTCTAGCCGTGGCGGAGTCATCAACAATTAATACTTTTCGGCCCGGCATGTGCGCCACTAATTGTTGATCAAGTACGCCTTCTGATAAGGTAATGTCGTAATCAATGATCTCAGCTAGCACCTTTTCGACATCAATAATAGAGACCAATCTTTGTACATCATTATCTTGCAGTTTAGTGATAGCCGTTAAATAGTTATTAGCCCCAGCAGACTTTGGCGGCGGCATAATATCGCCCCAGGTCATATTGACAATATGCTCTACCTTGCCAACTAAAAAGCCCTGCACACTGCGGTTATACTCAGTAATAATCAAATTACAGTCATCTGAGACTGGCATAGGGCTAAAGCCAATAGCACCGCGCAAATTAATCACTGGAATAGACATACCACGAATGTTGGCAACACCACTAATGTTTGAGTTACTGCCAGGTAATGCGCTTAAAGGCGGAAGCTTAACGACCTCTTTGACTTTGAACACGTTAATAGCAAATAATTGGGTGGCACTAATTTTGAACAACAGTAACTCTAAACGGTTCTCACCGACTAATTTAGTACGTTGATCGACTGAATCCAGCATTTTTTTCATTATTATTTCTCGTTAACTCGACCTTGGTTCTACTAGCCATTAAAAAATTTTTAGCGGATACAACAGCGACATTGACTAAATAAGGTTGGCTGTAAAACATCATTTAGAACAGATATTAACCTAATAAATTTTAATATAGATCTTATCGGCAGCATCGTACGTAACATGAGTAATTAGTGCAAATTCAACTCAAGATAAAACTATAGGGATCACAACAAATGACATCGACCAAGGTTTATAACAACATAAAAAGCATCGCCTTGTGTGCCTTGCTAGTTAGCGGAACAAGCGCTTGCACTATGCTCGATAAAAAAGTGACTGTGGTTGAAAACTTTAAACTCAACAATTACCTCGGTAGCTGGTATGAAATCGCCAGACTTGACCATTCATTTGAAAGAGGCCTTTCAAAAGTCACAGCCAACTATTCTGTTGATGACGATAAAGTTGTGGTCATCAATCGAGGTTATTCAGACGAAAAAGCACGTTGGAGTGAAGCAGAGGGTAAAGCCTACTTCATTGAAACGGACAATATTGGCCGTTTAAAAGTCTCTTTTTTTGGGCCGTTTTATGGTGCCTATCAAATCCATGATTTGATGGAAGATAAAAACGGAAACTATATAAGTTCGTTAGTGATAGGTCCAAACAATGATTATGCGTGGATTTTATCGCGCACACCTAACATCTCTGCCGAGCATAAACTCAGATTCACAGAAAAAATGACCGCATTAGGCATTGATACTCAGCAATTAATTTGGGTAAAACAATAGTGATCATTACCCTCAATATCACCGTATAAACTATTGAAAACATGAATACTACATTCATCATTAAGTTAGTAATAAAGGTGCTGTTATGAAATTGCCTCTGTTCCCATTATCCATTTGCTTGTTACCTCAAGGCTTCACGCAATTGCGCATTTTTGAACCAAGATATAAACGTTTAGTGACTGAATCACTTAAATCAGGTGAAGGTTTTGGCTTATGCATGCTAACCAGTGACAACCAACTCATGCCTTTAGGAACTTGGGTTCATATTATCGATTTTGAAACGCTAGACGATGGACTATTAGGTATTAGTATCGAAGGTAAACAGCGGTTTAAAATCAATCAGTTCGATACTGAAGCTGATGGTTTAAAAAGAGGTGATGTCAGTTTAATCCCCGATTGGCCGCAAACAGATATAAAGCCCAAACAACATTTTTTAAAGAAAACCTTACAAGAGATTTTACAGCAGTACCCACAACAATTATCTCACTATAAAGATGACGACTTTAATAATTTGTCATGGGTCTGTCAGCGCTGGTTAGAGATAATGCCCATTAGCCCAGAGGAAAAGTACCAGTGCATTAATAGTCATAATCACGAAATGACCCAAGCCTTGATCACCAGCATTATTAAGTAATCTTAACGCATTCAAAATCAGGTGGTTAGCGACTTTAACTCAAAGCAAACCACTCAAATTTTTAACTCTTAGTAATAAATGATAAAAAAGTTGCACATTTTTAAGCCTTTTTTGAACCATCTTTCATCCTTTTGCGTATCAACAAGTAACTTTCGGATTTAGTCAGCTTTTAACCTGCTATATAAAACAGATTAATGCAATATATGTGACTAAAGCTCTCTTAACACTGACGATGCGAGTGAAAATAAATGCAAAATTTTCAATCACAAACGGTTCAAAGTCGTTATGATAAAGGTATGTTATCTAAAAATACAAAAGCAATAGATACTGCCATGAAATCAACCGATAAAAATGATGACGAAGCCCAGATGCTTGCAGGCTTAATGCTACGTGTTGCAAATCATAGAGATAAAGCTGCTTTTGCTAAACTGTTTGCTCATTTTTCGCCCAAAATACGTTCTTTTGGGATCCAACGTTTGAGCCAACAAGGCTTAGCCATGGACTTAGTTCAAGAAACCATGACCCGAGTATGGACTAAAGCCCATCTTTATAATGTTGATAAAGCTGCAGTAAGCACTTGGGTGTTCACAGTCATGCGTAATCAGTGCTTTGACATGTTGCGTAAAGTGCAACATAACCGTGAAGATGCGTTTGGTGACGATATTTGGTCTCTATTCGATTCTGATGGCAGCGATGAAACTGAAAATGACTTCAAATTGTCTGCCACCTTGCTTAAACACGTTGAGTCACTACCGCCGCTGCAAAAACAGGTGGTGCAAGGCATTTACATGCAAGAGCTCACTCAGCAAGAACTGGCAGATAAATTGAAAGTGCCCATTGGCACGGTTAAATCAAGACTCAGATTAGGATTAGAGAAGTTAAAAGGCTTCATGGAGAAACATTATGATTAATTATCACCCCGATGAGCAATTACTGTCTCTCCATGCCAAAGGAGAACTGCCTTTGTCTCTATCATTGGCCGTGTCAGCCCATTGTGAACTGTGTCGTCATTGCGCCGATAAAATTGAGCAACTAACTTTGGTTGCTGCTGAAAACAGCTTAAATGCGCAACCCACAGCATCACTAGATTCAAGCATAAATGAAGCTATGGATGCAGAGCTTGAAGCCATGCTTAACACTATGATGCAAATGGATGATGCCGTTGATGTATCGCCAAAGCAAACCAAGGTCGCAGTCAAGGTCAAAGGTCAGCAATACAATTTACCGGCTGCATTTCGCCAGCAAGTAGAAAACCATTGGCAAGGTATAGGTAAAGTCAGTCGGTTAAGACTCGACACCGGCGAGAAACAAGCAAGAGCGAGTTTACTGCATATTGATAAAAACGGCGAAATCCCACAGCACACCCATAAAGGCCAAGAGTTGACCTTGTTGTTAGCAGGCGAATTCAGCGATGAATACAACACCTACAGCGCAGGTGACTTTATGTTACTTAATAGTGACCATGAGCACAGCCCTAAAACAGTTGAGGGGTGTTTATGTTATACCGTTGTTGATGCGCCTTTATATTTTACTAAAGGGATCAGTAAGCTACTCAACCCAATAGGCGAACTGATTTATTAATCAACGGCTTAACACTGACTCTGATTTTAAAGATAAAAGAGTGCTTTAATGACACAAAGCACTCTTTTTTTGCGGTTTTTATAACAGTTATGCTTATCGTCGACTTAGCTAGATTATTTACCCTAACTGAGGATAAGTCGCCACAAAGTACAGTGTGTTGCTGCTTTTGTTGGATAAATATTCAAATAAAGGGCGATTAAGTTCACCTTTTATCCATTAATTGTCCTGAATTGTAAAAAATGTATTGCTATATAAAAAATATATGACTAATATCCTCTGTGTATTTAAGTTTTCTTGTAATTATTTGTTTACCCTTCTGTTAGTCACTCACTACATGCAGTAAACCCACACTACAAGTCATTTGCTAAGTTGTTCTCTGTCATTTGTTTGTCATATGCCTATGTTCAACTAACTACAGCAAGTAAATTGGCGATTAAAAATAGAATTGATCAAACCAGCCTACTTGTAAGTGTAATAAGCACAGTGAACTTAAGCACATAAATCTAAACTTACGCAACACAACTGCTTAAGGATAAATATTGTTATTACTTACTCACCAAAAAGGTGAAAATTAAAAAGGAGTGTGGCACATGTCATACAACATAAATGGTCATGAAATTACAGTTAATTTCCCTGTTAATTCAATATCATCAAATAAAAACTCAATAGCTTTTACCGATAGCCAAGGTAAAACTAAAACAACTTTTTCTAAGCGCACTGAAGCGTTAACATTTATGAAATGGTTACTTACGGCTAACAAGTAAGACTTTTAACGCTTGCGTTATTCATTTGCTCAGTTACTCAATAGACATCGCTTCTCGGTATTTCCTCTCACACCTTACCGGACGTTTATTAGAACTGAGCAACATGAAGTTACCCTCACCCAAGAGCACTTTTCAAATCCTTCTCTAAGCAACTCTCCAACGTCATAGTTCAAATCAATTTTCAATATTGTCTCTAATGAATGCTTATCTAGCCTAGATATAAACCCGCTATCATCCTTGCTGTTGATATTTCCTTTTGTAGCGCGCTAACATGCTTGGATTACCCAGCAAGCCCCCTTGATGTAAATACATCACAGGAACAGCAGCACCTTTGTTTAAGTCATCGCCGCTTAGGTTTGCAGTATTTAGATAATGCTCCAGCATGATGAAACCAACTGGGTCATACAACAATTCAAATTCAATACCTTGCTTATTGACGTGTTGCCACATGTCATAACACTGACGGTTCAACTTACCAAAATGATACTTTTTACCATTAGAGATGATCCTTGGATGATAGTCAGTATTATCGGTTAATTGATAAAACTGCTTAGTGAGATATTCATCACCGCCAACACAGCTGCAGGTTAATACCGTTACACTGGGCAGCGAGAGGTCTGAGCTGCTGGCTGTTTTACTGAATTCGACAAAAAAACGTTGTAAGTAAAGTGCCGTGGTACCTGTACCTGAAGGAAGAAATAGCTCTAACTTTTTCATATTATTTTGTTTAAGCCATTCAATAATCTCTCGCCCTAGTTGATCAAGCCCTAGCTGAGCATATTCACAACGCCCGCCTTCGGGAACAAACACCGTACTCTTAACGACAAGCTGTTTGTTCGATTCATACGGCGCTTGAATATCTTGTTGTACATAAGTCTCTAGGTTCAGCTCAATACCCGCTGGCTTTTCAATGATGTTGGCGCCGTTGTCTAAGGCCGCTTTATAGTTTCCTTGGGGGTTTTGCTTAAGATAGCCAGCTATATGGTCAACATAATAATCAAGTTGCCAGCCGCGCATTTTGGCTAAGGCAGCTAAAGAGTGCAGCGAATTTGCTTGCGCTGAGCCATAGCCAACCAGTTTTTTTACTAGAGGGAAATCTTGCTCGAGAAAATATTGAAATTTTCGTGCTTTGTTACCACTGAAATCCGGGTGGAGTAAATCATCGCGTTTTACAAATATCGCCTGCTCTGCAAATCGAATGGTTTGTACTGGTGTGGTGGCAAACATGTTTATCTCAACATCAATGAGTAGAGTTATTATTTTAACTAAAAAATGTTGTTTTTAACTAACCTATTTATGCTGAGAGTTTAAGAGACAATATACCTTATAGAATTATCGTTTAAATTCAGCAAGATAAAAAATATATATAATGTGGCACAGATTTCGCTTCAATAGTGCATAGTTCGACTAACAAACTGTACAAAGCACGATTAAAAATAGTAAGTTATTACAACAAGTAAGGGATTTTAGATGTCAGTATTAAGATTAGTTTTTAATATCGCTTGGTTCATCATGGGCGGCTTTATAATGGGCTTAGCTTGGTGGCTAGCTGGGCTCTTATGTTTTATTAGTATTATCGGTATCCCCTTTGGCCGAGCCTGTTTCGTCATTGGTGAAATGGCATTTTGGCCATTCGGCCAAGAAAATGTAAATCGTAAACACCTATCAGGCACAGAAGACTTTGGTACCGGTCCATTAGGGATGATAGGTAATGTAATCTGGTTTTTATTTTTCGGTATTTGGTTGGCCATCGGTCACCTCACCCATGCTCTAGCTTGTTTTATCACTATCATTGGTATTCCGTTTGCTATACAACATGTGAAGCTGGCTTTATTGAGCCTCACGCCGATTGGACAAACCATAGTGGCAAAAGAAAGCTATTAATCTAAACCAATTTTAATTGCTGTTACTATTGAATGTTAAAAAAGGAGCGCTAATTTTTTAGCACTCCTTTTTTATGTTTAAGGCATTTATAAAGCATTTATAAAGCATTTATAAGGCAACGATATAGTTGAACTCTTCTTCTGTCACTGGTTGAACACTCAACCTAGCGCCTTTACTTACTAATACCATGTCAGCAAGTTTTGGATCTGCTTTTAACTGCGCCAAGGTAATAATGCGGGTTAACTTTTGATTAAAACGAATATCTACTGCAACCCATCTCGGTTTTTGTTTATCTGACTTAGGGTCAAAATAAGCACTTTGACTATCAAAAGCACTTAAATCGTTATAAGCATCTGACGTCACTTCAGCAATCCCCACAACAGCGGGAACTTTACAGCTGGAATGGTAAAACAGCACTAAATCCCCTGTTTTTACCTCATCCCGTAAAAAGTTTCGCGCCTGATAATTACGTATCCCTTGCCAGGGTTCTGACTGTGGTAAACATGCTGCTAAATCGTCAATGCTGAACTCATCAGGTTCCGATTTCATTAACCAATACTTCATTTAAATCCTTAACAGTAAAACGATAATACTTATGCAATCCATAACTAACCAATGGCCGAATGACTAATTTTTTGATCATTAGTTGATTGATTAAAAGTTGCAAATTCTTCTGAAATTAACTCAGTAAATAATCGACCCGCCCGCCCAAGTGGCCTTTCTAGGGTAGATACTAACTGCGGGGTAAATCTAAATCTATGGCCACCAACAAAATCTACTATGGCTAAATTCTTGCCCGTAAGCTCATCATTAATAAGAAACTCCGGCATCCAGCCAAAACCTAGCCCTTTTAGTAAGGCATTTTTCTTCATAATAAAGCCTGATAAGTAAAACACTTTGTCGCCGCCAAACTGTAACTCGTCTCGGTGTAGTTTTTGCGGCGATGAGTCTTCAATGGTTAATTCTACATGTTGCTGCAGATCAGTCAGGGTAACACCGGATAACTCAGCAAGAGGATGCTGCGATGAGCAAACCAATAAACTGGTCACTGGTGGCAGTTGTTGGGCAGAAAAATAAGGCCCTGCAAGGTAATCCTTAACCAGCATTAAATCGGCTTTATCTCGCTCAAAACGATGTTGAACGCCGCCTAAAAATTCCATGTTAAGTTGTATCTTGGTAGGAATATTATGCTCAGACATGCGCTTTAACGCTGTCATGATAGGCTCCATTGGCAGCGCGCCGTCAATCACCAATTCAAGCTTTGGCTCCCAACCTTCGCTAAAACGACTGGCTAAATGTTCAATATTGGCTAAATGTTGCAGTAACCGTTGGCCTTCAGCCAAAATCACTTTGCCTTCTGGGGTTAATTCAGCCCGATATTGAGACCGATTAAATAAAGTCACCCCTAGGTGTTGCTCGAGTTTTTTTACTTGATAACTTACTGCTGATTGCGCTTTGTGTAGCCGCTCAGAGGCTTTAGCAAAACTTCCTTCTTCAACAAGTACTTGTAGCACATTAAATGCTTCTACATCGATTTTCATTTAAGCCTCCATGTCCCTATTCTGCCTTTAAGTGTTCTGCAGTCGTGACACTTATGTAAACTTTTATTAACCATCTAAAAATTAGATTAAGTTAAGTGGTTTATTATTCTTTTTTTTGTCCATCCTAGCAACTAAATTGTTAACTAGATCACAAATAGTTTATTAACGCTGCGCTAGAAAAACATTAACAAAGCAGATTAATGAAGCTCAATAACGACAACCAAACGAATAAGAGTTGAGGAGTTACGATGCCGGTTTATGTTCAACAAGGACAAATACCTTCTAAACGCCATATCGCTTTTAAAAAAGACTCTGGCGAGCTTTACCGTGAAGAACTGTTTTCTACTCACGGCTTTGCCAATATTTACTCCAATAAATATCACCATAATATGCCGACTAAGGCATTAGCGGTGGCTCCCTATGCTCTTGAGCACGGCGACGAGTGGCAAGACTCGTTAATCCAAAACTACAAACTCGATTCGCGCCAAGCTGATTGCAGCGGCAACTTTTTCAGTGCCCGTAACAAGATTTTTTATAACAGTGATGTGGCCATGTACACCGCCAAAGTCACTGAAGATACGGCTGAGTTTTACCGTAATGCCTATGCTGATGAAGTGGTCTTTGTCCACCAAGGTGAAGGAACGCTGTTAAGTGAATATGGTCAACTTCAAGTTAAGCAATGGGATTACTTAATCATTCCGAGAGGCACGACTTACCAGCTCAAGTTTAATGATTACAGTAATGTACGCTTATTCGTTATTGAATCAAACTCAATGGTTGAAGTACCCAAACATTTTAGAAATGACTATGGACAAATGCTGGAGTCAGCGCCATATTGTGAACGTGATATTCGCACCCCTGAACTTACTGATGCTACCGTTGAAAAAGGTGAGTTTCCTTTAGTCAGCAAGTTTGGCGATAAGTATCAACTCACCACCTTAGAGTGGCATCCATTTGATTTAGTGGGCTGGGATGGCTGCGTCTATCCTTGGGCATTTAATATCACCGAATATGCACCTAAAGTAGGAAAAATTCATTTACCGCCTTCTGACCATATCGTGTTTACGGCTAACAATTTTGTGATATGTAACTTTGTACCGCGTCCCTATGACTTCCACCCAGAATCAATTCCAGCGCCTTATTACCACAACAACATCGATAGCGACGAAGTGCTGTATTACGTTGACGGTGACTTTATGAGCCGCACAGGTATTGAAGCTGGTTACATGACCTTGCATCAAAAAGGCGTGCCACATGGGCCACAACCTGGGCGCACCGAAGCCTCTATCGGCAAAACCGAAACTTACGAATATGCCGTAATGGTTGATACCTTTGCGCCACTTAATTTAACCACCCATGTCAAAAACTGCATGAGTGATGATTACAACCGCTCTTGGATTGAAGATTAATCACCAACAGCATCCCTATTACACATCACCACAGAGTGATGAAAAATAAAGATAATTATTAAGGAAAACACCATGGCTAGCGAAACAAACCCACTTGGACTACTAGGTATTGAATTTACTGAATTTGCCAGTCCTGATACTGATTTTATGCATCAAGTGTTTGTCGACTTTGGTTTTTCAATGCTTAAACAAGCTAAACATAGCGATATCGTTTACTACCAACAAAACGATATCAACTTCTTATTGAACAAATCTAAGCAAGGCTTCTCAGCTGAATTTGCTAAGTCTCATGGCCCCGCTATTTGTTCTATGGGCTGGCGTGTTGAAGATGCACAATTTGCTTACACTGAAGCTGTAGCGCGCGGCGCAAAACCGGCTGATGATACGGCTAAAGATATGCCTTACCCTGCTATTTACGGTATTGGTGATAGCTTAATTTACTTCATCGATGTATTTGGCACTGACAATAATATTTATGCTAATGATTTTGAAGATTTAGTTGAACCTATCATTGTTGAAGAAAAAGGCTTTATGGAAGTCGATCACCTGACCAACAATGTTTATAAAGGCACCATGGAAAAATGGGCCAACTTTTATAAAGATATTTTTGGTTTCACTGAAGTGCGTTATTTTGATATTAGTGGTTCACAAACTGCGCTTGTATCTTACGCCCTGCGTTCACCTGATGGCAGCTTCTGTATTCCGATTAATGAAGGTAAAGGCAATGACAAGAACCAAATTGATGAATACCTAGGTGAATATAATGGCCCTGGTGTGCAGCATTTAGCCTTTAGAAGCCGTGATATTGTTGGCTCTTTAGATGCTATGGAAGGCACAGCGATTAAAACACTGGATATTATTCCTGAGTATTACGACACTATTTTTGAGAAACTGCCACAAGTCACTGAAGATAGAGATCGCATCAAGCATCACCAAATATTAGTTGATGGGGATGACGATGGTTACCTATTACAAATTTTCACCAAAAACCTGTTTGGGCCAATCTTCATTGAAATTATTCAGCGTAAGAACAACCTAGGCTTTGGTGAAGGTAACTTTAAAGCGTTATTTGAATCAATAGAGCGCGATCAAATGAAACGTGGTGTGCTTTAAGCCCGACTCACCAATTATAAATATTTATAACAAAGCCAGCTTAACTGCTGGCTTTTTCATATCTGAATTTTACTGGAATGCTAAAACGGCGCTTCACACACAATATCAATCATTTCATCGGTCACAGGATGTCGAAAGCAAAGCTGCTGTGCATGTAATAATAGTCGTGGGCCAAAGACTTCTTCAGCGAGTACTTGAGAATGCGCATTTTTATATAAGTCACAACCCAAAATAGGATGTTCAATATAGTGACTATGTAGTCTTAACTGATGTGTTCTACCGGTAATAGGTACAAATTTCACTTTGGTTATTGGTATCGCTTCTTGTAAATTAATTGACTCTATCTCTAACCGCTCTATCACTTCAAATTGGCTCTGTGATGGTTTGCCCTTTTCATGGCAAATTTTCATAAACGGAAAATTATCCACGTCTTTGGCAATAGGGGCGTCAATATAGCCAACTTCTTTATCTTGTTGCTGCTCTCCAAAAACATGACCGAACAAAATTGCACTGTAGTGTTTACTGATGCTTTTTTCTTGAAACTGCTTGGTCAGTAAGCCATTAATGGTTTTATTTAATGCCACCAGCATAATGCCTGAAGTGCCAAAATCGAGTCGATGAACTAATGTCGCAGTGGGAAAATCTTGAACCAGACGATAATGTACAGAATCTTTATTAAGTGGATTTTTACCAGAAAGACTCAGTAAACCGCTAGGCTTATTTATCAGTAATAAATGCTCATCTTGATACAAAATAGTGATGTGTTCTGAACACGGCGGTGCAATAAATTCAGACATGCTGGCCTTTTTTTGGGGGGGGCAAGGGTTAAGTTTGAAGTTTATGATAGATACAAGCGTTACACTAAATGCTGATGTAAAAATAACAACTTAACGCTAATCGTTTAAATAATATCGACAAAAAAAACCGCTCAACTGAACGGTATTGAATCTGTAAACAGGCTTACATGTCCACATCGACAATATAGTGGCCTTGCAGCCAATTACGTCCAATAAGCAATTTATAGGTCATTTTACTGCGATCACGTAAATTAACATCAACTTTGAACTCTTGGCCAGGTTCACCTAGCGTCAAGGTCACCATATAACGGATTTCACTGCCTTGTGCATTACGGATTAAGGAAGTGCTATGAATTCGAGCTGTGACCTGTGCTTTTTCACCCTTCTCGTTCATGGTGGTAAAAGTGACATCTTTACCGACATTGTTCTCCATGTTGCTTTTGTCTTCACCAATAATATGCAGGTTAGTAGCGTGTAATGAATTCTCAACGGCGCCGGTATCAATGCGGGTATCAAATATTAACCCTGACTCTACAATGCTAATGTCTGCAGTAGGGCCAATTAGTTTTTGCTCTGAAACATCAACCACATATTTACCTTTTAACCAATTGCGACCTATGAGTAATTTATAATCCATGGAGGCACGATTACGAAGATTAACCTTTACCGTACGGGTGCTGTCACCGAATGTTATAGGTAACTTAACCGCGTAGCGGGTTTCAGTGCCTTGGGAGTTACTGACGGTCGAAGTACCAACAATTTTGGCACTAACTTGCTGCTGCTGACCTTTTTCGTTTTCTGTGGTAAACGAAACGGTTTTACCAACATTATCCTTCATTTTCTTTGCACTGCCGCCTAACACCTTTATATTAAGTGCATGCAATGAAGAGTTTACCGCTCCAGTATCCATACGAGCCTCAAATACAATGCCGCCTTGGCTCACTGACATCATTTCAGTTTGCCCCAACACTTGTTTTTCAGCCGCCACTGATGAAAAAGACATACAAATGAATAGCATTGCACCAACAAGAGATTTAAACATGCAGGTTCCTAATAATGAATATAAATAATTAAAATAATGACGTTAAAAATAGGTTTATCTGAGAAGTTGCTCGATTTCTTTATCGAATAAGTTCTTAATAAGCCCTGAGAACTCAGTGATAAAAATACTCTGCTCCGCCGTAGCATTATGCTTAGCGACACTGGCGAGAATTTCTTCAAGATCATAAACAATGGCATCAATTTCTCGAATGATGTCATTTCTTTGTTCAAATGAAAGCTTGGGGTTTTGACCACATACCATGATGATTTGGGCTGATAACTGATCTTCAAATAATTCTAAAACCGTTTGATTGTTAATGCTGCTGGCTTCAGACTTTTCAAATAGGCCTAAATGTTCAGTTAAATATTGAATTAGATGAATATAACCGTCTTTATCTGTGACCATTACTTACCTTAATGAGGTGGCTTTTGTATGTGATTCACACAAAAGCCACAATTCGTTTTATTGCGATAACGTTAATACAAACGACACGGGTACCGCTAAGCTTATACTGCCAAGGCCAGCGATTTCGCGCAACTTATTCACCCCGTCAGTTAAACCAAAATCTGCCGCTTGCACAATGACAGGAGACATACTGGTCACTACCATTTTTGTGTCTGATAATTTAGCGATCAACACATCAAATGATTGTTTCTTGGTTTTACCATGTAACTCAATTGTGCCATCAATTTGGGTCACTAACGTTGAGCCAACACTCAAATCAGCCACGAGTTGTGGATTAACCATCGAACTTAACTGTAGTTGCGGATATTTAGCCACTTCAAATAACATGGCCTGCATGCGTTCATCACGTATTTCAATACCGGTATCAACACTGACCAAATCAATCGTTAAGTTAAAGGCCCCTGCTGAGGTCAAATTACCACTGACTTGTTTAAAATCATGTACTTCAGCAACATCGGCTTGTTTAATTGAAATGAAGCTCACTTTTGAATGCGCTTGTTTCACTTGCCAATCTGCGGCCAACACTGAGGTGCTGAGTAATACTAATGGTAATACTGCGATCCATTTTTTCATCATTAATCCTTTTTGTGAATAAAAACAGTTAAATTATAGATTAAATTTTCTTAACTGGCTGGAACGCTATTATTATCACCATGATTCCGGTAAGGGTGAAACCTTGCTCTATACAACGACTCAAGAAATTTTTACAAGCGACTCAACCATTTATCTAATGCTTGCCCAAAAGCGTGTTTATCGGCTTGTGAAAAACTATTGGGCCCTGCAGTATGCACGCCGCTGCTTCTTAGCTCTTCCATAAAATCTCTCATGGTCAAACGTTGTTTTATGTTATCAACGGTATAGATATCACCGCGGGGATTAAACACCACGGCGCCTTTTTCAATGGCATCTGCCGCTAACGGAATATCACCGGTAATAACTAAATCACCACTATTTAATTGCTTAACAATGTAATTATCAGCTTCATCAAAACCTGAGCTGACTCTGACCACAGAAATATTAGCCGATGCTGGCACGCGGATCAGTTGATTGGCCACTAATATCAATGGCACTTTTTTGCGGTCGGCGGCGCGAAATAGCATTTCTTTAACCGGATTAGGACAGGCGTCGGCATCAACCCAAATTGTTTTACTCATTCATTTTCTCGTCAATTTTTATCAGTACACATCAAACTTGCACGCAATTTAAGCCGTTTATCAAGGCGCAAGTCTATCGATAAGCCAATCGCTATCTTGTTTTTGATAAATAAAACGGTCATGCAAGCGGCGCTCGCCACCTTGCCAAAACTCAATACTGTCAGCTTTTACGCGGTAACCGCCCCAAAACTTTGGCAACGGCACTTCACCTTTGGCAAATTTATTCTTCATCTCATTAAATTTACCTTCAAGGGCTTGTCTTGCGCTAATTTTACTGGACTGTTTTGACACCCATGCAGCTATTTGACTGTCTTTAGGGCGGCTCATAAAGTACTTAGTCACTTCAAGCATGGATAACGGCTCTGCCACGCCAGTGACGGCGACTTGGCGCTCTAATGGATGCCATGGGAACAACAAACTGATTTTGGCATTGTGAGCCAATTGAGTGGCTTTACGGCTTTCTAGATTGGTGAAGAAAACAAAGCCATCATCATCAAACTTTTTTAATAGCACAATTCGTTGGAAAGGTTGCCCATGCTCATCAACAGTGGCTACGCACATAGCGGTTGGATCGGTTAATTGCGCGTCTTTGGCTTGCTCAATCCAAGTTTCAAATAACGTCATTGGATTAGCAGGGAGATCATTGCGCCTTAAACCACCTTGAGTATATTCACGGCGGATATCTGTTAAATCATTCATATCTTTGCTAAACCTCGTTAGATGCAACTGTCTTTGTATATGTTGCCATTATACTCACGAACACTGATATATGATCATGACAATATTGACAAATATTATCAGCATTGAAAAACAATTCATTTCCGATAAAAAAAACCAACGATGAACGTTGGTTTTATAAAGGAGCATTTTAAGTGTTTAGTCGTTAATTTAAGACTAATTTGCGACTATTTTTTTACTAAACCTTTGCCTGCAGCCCAAACGTGGAGCATTTCCAGCCCTAAGGTTGCCCCAGCTAAAGCGGTAATATCAGCAGAATCATAGGCTGGTGCTACTTCAACTACGTCCATACCAACTATGTTCATGCCACGTAAGCCGCGGATGATCTTCATCGCTTTATCACTGGTTAAGCCACCACAAACTGGCGTACCAGTACCTGGCGCGTAAGCAGGATCTAAACAATCAATATCAAAGGTCACATAAAGCGGCATATCGCCCACTCTCGCTTTAATTTGTTCGACAATTTGTTCAGCAGTTAAATCATTGGCCTGTGCAGCATCAATCACTTTAAATAGATGATCGGCGGCATTAAATTCAGTACGAATACCAATCTGAATTGAATTTTCAGGCGCAATTAAACCTTCATTAGGCGCATGATAAAACATAGTGCCATGGTCGTATTTACTGCCTTGGCTATATGTATCGGTATGTGCATCAAAATGCAGCAAAGCCATTTTGCCGTACTTTTTATGATGAGCACGCAGCAGTGGTAAAGTCACAAAGTGATCGCCACCTAAACTGAGTAGTGCTTTATCTGCATCAAGAATACGGGTGGCAAACGCTTCTAAACGGCTGGTGAAATCTTCTTGATCGCCACAATCAAACACTAAGTCGCCAGCATCAACAATATTGATGGTTTCGCTTAAGCTGAAATCCCATGGCCAACGAGTTTCTTCCCACGCAAGGTTGACTGATGCACGGCGAATGGCTTCAGGGCCCATGCGGCCACCAGAGCGACCCGTGGTGGCCATATCGAAAGGCAAACCAATAACCACCACATCGGCATCGGTTTCAGTGGGTTTAAAATCTAATGGCTGACGTAAGTAGCCAAATGCATTTGAATACAAAGAGTAATCTGCTTTTTCAGCAAAAGTGCTCATAAAAATCTCCGTAATGGCTTAAGCCAATAACTACAAATATTCTGGGATCAACACTTCATGACAAAGCTGCTGATAATGACTGAAATCAATGGTATAGCCTTGCTCAGTAGCTAATGAGCAACTTCCTAAACATAGATGTTCAGGGAACCCCTGAGTATTTCTCGGGGAGTTAAAGCCAATCACATCCCAGCTACCAGGGTTGAGAATGCCCAATAACTTGCCATAAACATCAACAGGATAATCTGCAAGATTGAGATTCGTTTCAAAGCTCACATAGGAGCTTTTTTCTTGCGGGGTGATATGAATGGTGAAATAGGACTCATCTTTGATGCCATTGATGGAATAACCAAAAGGCTCAAATAAAAAGTCATCAATAATAAAATCAGGAAATAGCACCGACAATTCAAGCAAGTCACGAATACCCTGTGCAGACTGATCTACGCCACGTAAATAATTCGCTGCAGCGCCATTAATGTGATACATCAATAGTTCATTAGTGACGTCAGTTGTTGGCGCAATAAATGGCTTTTTAGTACTGAACAAATAATGATGATGCGAGTCTAAGTGACCAATGCGATAGGCATTTCCGGTTACTGTTTGACGAATTTTAGTCAAATCTTCTTTAAATGAACTTGATTGTAAATGCGACAAATACTCGTTTTTACGCTGGTAACTGGCAAAAGCAATTGCTTGCTCCCCAACGTGGTCGATAAATGACATAACCGCATCAGCAAGGGTTGTCGTGCCGCACGTTAGCATCACAAAGCGATCATCCCAAACAAATAAGCTCGACTCGCTAAGCAAGTAGGCGTCGCAATAATCATTACTCACTGAAGATAAAATTTCAGCATTGGCACAAGCAACGATACCAGCCCAAAAAGGCTGGCCCAAATGCCGTAATCTAACATTGGAGTCAGCAATGATGACTTCAATTTTCTTTTCTGAACCTTCAAAAAACATAAATTAAACCTAAAACAGCGGCGCGCATTATCCGCGCCGCAAAAACACTTTTACGAGAAATCTTCTAAATAGGTATAACCTTTTAGACCTAACTGTAACTCTTCCAAAATTGATGCTCTTTCATCTTCAGCAATATGCTGATTCACAAGCTCTTCATAGGTACGCATAAATGCAACTGCATCAAGATTGACATAACGCAGCACATCAGCAACGGTATCGCCAGCCAACACAGACTCAATATTAGGTAAGCCATTGTCTTCTACACGCACAACCGCAGAATTGGTATCACCAAATAAGTTATGCATATCACCTAAAATTTCTTGATAAGCACCGACCATGAAAAAGCCAATCAAATATGGACTTTCAGCTGACCATGCAGGCACAGGTAACGTCGTTTCAATGCCTTGGCCATCAACATATTGATCAACAATACCGTCTGAATCACAGGTAATATCAAGCATGACCGCGCGTCTTTCAGGTGGCTTATCTAAACCGCTTAACGGCAATATTGGGAACACCTGATCAATCCCCCAAGCATCTGGAATTGATTGAAATAATGAAAAGTTAACAAAGAACTTATCTGCTAATTTTTCATTCAACTCATCAATAATAGGGCGATGGAAACGGTTATTATTACTTAATAAGCTTTTAAGTGCATGACAAACACGTAAATTGGTTTGCTCAGCCCAAGCGCGCTGCATTAAGGTCAATTGACCCATTGAGAATAATGAATGCGCTTCAGCAATATCACTTTGCGTATCATGATAAATTTCGATAATGGCGCGGCTATCTGGGCGCTCACTCATATCCGTCCATGACATCCACATGTTGTGCAGTAACTGCGGCGCACTCTCTTCAGGTGGATGGATCTCTTCAGGATAGTATGACTCGGTGCCAATCACATCAGTAATTAACACGGCATGATGCGCGGTTAAATGGCGACCTGATTCTGAAATAATTCGTGGCATAGGTTGGTCGTACTCATTACAAATATCGGTTAACACATTAACGATATTGTTAGCGTACTCAGCTAAGCCGTAATTCATCGAGTTATTACTTTGGCTTCGGGTACCATCATAATCTACGGCTAAACCACCACCGACATCGAAAGTATCAATCAAGGCGCCCATTTCACGTAATTCACAATAAAAACGTGCGGCTTCACTCACACCTTGGCGAATATCGCGAATATTGGCAATTTGCGAACCTAAGTGGAAATGGATAAGTTGCAATGATTCCATCTTATCGACGCGCTTTAACTCATTGAGCACTTTTAGTACTTGAGCTGCAGATAAACCAAATTTGGATTTTTCGCCGCCACTGGCTTGCCACTTGCCTTTACCTTGGAAAGCTAAACGGGTACGTAAACCTAAACGTGGTGTCACCCCAAGTTTTGCTGACTCTTCGAGAATTAGCTTAAGCTCTGAATACTTCTCAATGACGATATAAACTTTATGACCTAGCTTTTCACCAATTAAGGCTAAGCGAACATACTCTTTATCTTTATAGCCGTTACAAACAATAACTGAGCTGGCTTTTTGCGCCATCGCCAGTACCGCCATTAATTCAGGTTTACTACCTGCTTCAAGGCCAAGTTGTGGCACTTCTTTAGACTTTTGACTGGCAAGAATTTCTTCAACTACGGTTTGCTGTTGATTCACTTTGATCGGATAAACTAATAAATAGTCATTCTGATACTCGTATTTTTGTATAGCGGCATTAAACGCATCACATAAGTTTTCAACTCGGCGATGCAAAATTTGCGGAAAACGAACTAATACAGGTAACGACACCCCAGCTTTAACCATATCTTTGGCGAGTTCATTTAAGCCAATGGTACAGTTTTGTTTGGATGGATCTGGAGTAACAGTCACTTCGCCATCATCTGCAATACCAAAATACTGCTGGCTCCAATGAGTCACGTTATAGCTTGCACGTGCATTTTCGATAGACCAATCTTTCATATTTTTTATTCCGTCTATATCAAGCAAATTATGCAGTGGTTACTTGCGCACTTTTGACTGCATTTTCTACAAAAGCTGGCAATGCAAAACTTGCCATATGAAGAGCAGGCGTATAATAACGAGTATTAATGTTTGCCGTCTCGAACCGTTGGGTTAATGTTGCTAAATCTTGCTGTCTGGCACACACATTATCGGTAGCCCACGCAAATGCCATGGTGCCACCAATATAAGTCGGTACTGCTGCAGTGTAAAACCAGCAGTCTTTTACATAAGGGCTCATTCTACGAACCGTATCTTGTATTTCTTCAGGCTGTAAAAAAGCCACACCGTTTTGGGCCACAAAAATCCCCTGCTCAGTTAAGCAGCGTTTACAATTTTCATAAAATGGTGAACTAAACAGTACTTCACCAGGCCCCACCGGATCAGTGCAATCAGAGATAATCACATCAAACTTGTCTTGGCATTGGGCAATAAAATGCATGCCATCATCAATGACCAAGTTTACTCTTGGGTCTTCAAACGCACCTTGAGAATGCTGCGGGAAATAGGTTTTACACATCTCAACCACATTAGCATCGATCTCAACCATAGTAACCTGCTCAATCGCGCTATGTTTAAGCACTTGCCTTAGCATACCGCCATCGCCGCCACCAATAATGAGTACTCGTTTGGCTTTACCATGGGCAATAATAGGTACATGAGTCATCATTTCATGATAAACAAATTCATCTTTTTCAGTGGTTTGAATCGCACCATTTAACGCCATAACACGGCCAAATGTTTTATTTTCAAAAATACTTAAATGCCACTGCTGTGTTTTTTGTTCAAACAAAACCTGCTCAACCTCAAAATACTGACCATAGCCAGCGTGCAATGTTTCGTAATAAATATCTGATTTGTTTATCATGTTATAAAAGTCCAACGTGGTTATTTTTGTAATAACACCACGTAGAAATAAGTGAGCAAAAAGAGTCATACAAAGCGACCAAAACGATGTGGTCATGAACGACTCAGTTAATAGCAAACAATCAAGCCTCAATACCTGCTGTGCGCTAGCCATAAACATAGCAAACAGTCTCACGGTTATGACACAACAGAAACTTGAAAAGTGCAAATAAAAAAGCGGCGCAATTAAACCCTGCTAACCGGTTAAATGCAAGCAAGAAAAATCCATTTTAATATAAAAATATCTTAATATTTAGCCACTGCAAATTGATGATGTTTTTTTTGTTAAATAACAAAAACTTACTAACCAATAGCAATAGCATGTTATCTGACAGTATAGATGATCGTCATCACCTAAAATTAACTTCAATGAGTTTGTTTAGAAACCCAAGTTACAAGCAAGCTGATTGCGTATATAATCAAACTGTTTTTTCATAACCTAAGTTAACCAGAGTCGCGAATGATACAGATCGGAAAGAAATACTCCCTAGAGGTCGTTAAACAAGTTAATTTTGGCGTTTACCTAAATGCTGAAGAACTTGGGCAAGTGCTGTTACCCAATAAATTTGCCCCTAAAGGCTGTCAAGTCGGCGATATGGTAGATGTTTTTCTTTATCTCGATTCTGAAGATATTGTTATTGCGACCACCCAAACACCTTATGCACAAGTGGGTGAATTTGCTTATTTAGAGGCCATTGCTACTGGTCCTTTTGGCGCATTTTTAGATTGGGGCTTAGATAAAGATTTATTACTGCCTTTTGGTGAGCAGCATCGACACATTGAAGAAGGTAAGTCATACCTAGTTTATGTTCATGCCAATAGAGCCGATGAACGCATTATGGCATCAGCAAAAGTCGATAAGTTTTTAGACAAGACACCTGCTGAATATCAAGTGGGTGAAGAAGTTGACTTAATCATTGGTGGCACCACTGATTTAGGTTTCAAAGCCATTATTAATAATGCCCATTGGGGCGTGCTTTATCAAAATGAAGTATTCCAACGCCTAAGCTTTGGTCAATCAATCAAAGGCTATATCAAGCTAGTTCGTGAAGATGGCAAAGTGGATTTAATTTTACAAAAAGACAGCCAACAAAGCTTTGATAAAAATGCTGAAACCATTATTAATAAACTGCACCGCGCAGGTGGTTTTTTACCATTAAATGACAAAACTGATTCAGCGATTATTTACGAGCAACTCGCCATGAGCAAAAAAGCCTTCAAACGCAGCATTGGCGGTTTATTCAAAGCGAAACAAATTAGCATTGAAGCTGACGGCATTAGATTACTTAAATAGCAGCCTAAATAGCCAAATTATTTGATAAAAAGCATGGTTCTGTTATAACAAACCATGCTTTTTTATTTGGAGTAATTTATGGAACTTAGCAATCTGGAAGCCCGCATTATTGGCTGTTTATTAGAAAAAGAAATTACTACCCCTGAGCAATACCCGCTTTCAATCAATTCAATCACCCTTGCCTGTAACCAAAAAAGTAGTCGTGAACCCGTCATGGCATTAAGCGAGACTGAAGTACAAACCATTATTGATGATTTAGCCAAGAAGCGACTTATCAGTGAGCAGTCAGGTTTTGGCAGTCGAGTGGTAAAATACAAGCATCGTTTTTGTAATACCGAGTTCAGTGACTTACAGCTTAGTAGTGATCAACTTGCAGTGATAATTGTGATGCTGCTACGTGGGCCACAAACGCCCGGTGAGCTCAAAACCCGCTGTAATCGACTACATACTTTTGAAACGCCTCAGCAAGTCGAATCCACATTACAAGCGCTAGCCAGCCGTGAAGAGCCGCTAATCGTCCAATTGCCCCGCGAAGCTGGCCGTCGTGATAATCGTTACGCACAATTATTTTCTGATAAGCAATACCTTGAACAAGGCACAACATCATTCGATGCCAGTGTTGCAAGCACGCCATCATCAGCAGCAGATAAACAAGCCTTAGCCGCTAGAGTGGAGCTACTTGAAACCCAAGTCAGTGAGTTAACTCAGCGCCTTCAAGAACTCGAGCAATTATTAAACTAACACTGTTAATAAATAAGCATCTACACTCAAGCCACTTTTTATACTGCGTGCTCAGCAAACAACACTGTTGAGCACAGCTTGCCGGTAATTTAACAAAAATTAATCTGATAAATAGTAGCGATAAAGTATGATGACTAAAATATTATTGTATTTGCAAGGATTGATACTAAATGGATTCAACTCAAAGACCTTCAGCAATACGCCAATTATGGCTCATTGCCTCCTATGAGGTCAGTAAACGTTTTACCAATACCAAAGGCATTGCAGCATTAATCGCCTTTTCCTTGATCTGGGCGATTATCCTTTTATACCCAGTTAATAGTGCCTCTAGCTACCTACTCGAACCCGCAACCAAAGACTTGGTCCAAGGTCTATACGGCCCTGGCACCTTAGATCAATTATTTAATTGGTCTGTGGCTGAATTTGCAGTGTTTTGGTGTATTGCTTTATATCTGTTTCCTTTTTTCAGTATTTTCATTACTGCAGATCAATTTAGTTCTGATAAACAAAGAGGATCATTCCGATTTTTAAGCCTCAGAGTCAGTAGAGACAGTATTTTCTTTGGCCGTTTTTTAGGGCAAATGCTTATTCAATCAAGCCTATTACTACTGACCATTATCGCCACTCTTGTGATGGTAATAAGTCGTGATGCCAGTTTACTTGGCGATGCAGTAATTAGCGGCTTTGCGGTATTCTTGAGTATCACTATCGTCCTTTTACCCTATACCGCAGTGATGGCAGTGTTATCTTGGTACGCCAACTCTGCCAGAATGGCCAGCATTTATGCGGTAATCCTTTGGGCACTCAGCGGTATCGTCATAGCCATTATTAATAGTCAGCTACCTGCAGTTTCGTTCATTAGCTGGGTATTGCCGGGTTCACAGTTATCTTTAATGATTAATACTCAGGGTCTTGGCTCGCTTATTTACGCCCCGATCCCAATCATTCAAGCCATAGTTATCCTTGCACTTGGCCGAATTTACATGCAAAGGAGTGCACTATGAAGTTAATTACCTGTACTAATATTTCTAAGCAATATGGCAATAAAGTGGCGCTATCTAATATCAATCTGTCACTTGATGCTGGTGCGCCTATCGCGCTTGTAGGCCCTAATGGCGCCGGCAAAACTACCCTTTTTAGCTTACTTTGTGGTTTTATTCATCCCAGTAATGGTGAAATAAGCATTTTTGGGGAAAAGCCAGGCAGTGCTAAATTACAAAATATTGTCTCAGCTTTACCACAAGACGCCGCGTTAGACCCCAACTTTAGTATAGTGTCGCAACTTACTTTTTTTGGTAAATTACAAGGTATGTCAGGTAAGAAAGCTAAGCAAGAAGCACTTAGAGTGCTTGAATTAGTTGACTTAACTAGCTCAGCGCAAATGTTACCTAAAAGCCTCAGTCATGGAATGAGTAAACGAGTTTCGATCGCTCAAGCGCTGATAGGTTCGCCTAAACTGGTGTTACTTGATGAACCCACTGCAGGGCTTGATCCTGTTAACGCAAAAAAAATCCGTCAAATAGTAAAAGACTTATCAGTAGAAACGACTTTTGTTATTAGCTCCCATAATTTAGAAGAGCTTGAAAAACTGTGCGATCAAGTTGTCTATTTAGAGAACGGTCAGCTACAACAATCGGTGTCAATGAAAGCTGATGCTGAAACCGCCTTTTTAACCTTGACGATGCAGCAAGCAGACATTAGTGCACTAAGTGATAAGGTGCGTTTACTGCCTAATATCCTCAATGTGAAAATTAACAACGATGAGCAAATAATTATTGAGCACCGTATAGATGTAAGCTTTAGCTTAGAGTTGTCATTACTAACATTATTTACCGAGCAAGGATGGCAATATAAAGCAATGATGAAAGGACGAAGCTTAGAAGAAACACTGTTTTCAAATTAAGCAGCATTAAGTTGATTAAATCTAACAAACCCAGCAATTATTGCTGGGTTTTAATTTTTAAAAGCAATTAACAAAAACGTGACCCCCGTCACACCTAGCACCCTCAATAATTTCAAATCGCTCTTAATCTGCACTTGCTCCCAAAATAAAAATGTCGATTTTTTAACTGTAAAAACAACATTGAACGATGACTTTATCTGCTTAGTAAACCTGATAGAAGCGTATACATTTTGCAATTAGCTAAATCAAATCAACATAAGAAAACATACAGCTGAAACTGGCTGACTAGGACAAATCAGCAAATTGTAGATTTCCATAGGTGGCTATAACGCCCAAAATCCAAGGTTCAAATAACGAAAATAGAGTGAGAAACAGACTGGGAAAACACTAAGAAATCGGCAGTAACGAAATAGCAATCACAGTAAATAAATAGTAAAAGTATTTCAGATGCAGATAAAAGCGAGGCAAAAAATGGAGTGGATTGATGCTTCTAAGCTGATGGAATGCAACTAAAGAGAGAGTCACCAAATCAACATCTAAACTAGCAGAGCATACTGCAACAACAAGGGTTAAAACAACTTATCAACCTAAGTTATTGAAATAAAGGTATTTAAACAAAGGATAGTTAAAAAAAGCAAAAAAAAACTGTAGTCAAAGACTACAGCTTTATTAATTATACTAGCCGAAGCTAGAAATAATTAAACTACAGTAACGTTCTCAGCTTGAGGACCTTTTTGTCCTTGAGTAACAGTGAACTGTACTTTTTGACCTTCGTCAAGAGTTTTGAAACCGTCTGAGTTGATAGCACGGAAGTGAACGAATACGTCTGGACCAGACTCTTGCTCGATAAATCCGAAACCTTTATCAGAGTTGAACCACTTAACAACACCAGTAACTTGAGACATGATATAAATCCTGTATATATAAATTAAAGCCTTAACGGCAGTAGAGCTGAAAATGCCGGTTTTACTTATGTTCACAGGACGAAACTGGTCGTATTGAAACACATAAACTAAGCCCAACCTTCAAGCCCGATAGATTATGAACCTTTTTGCGGGTATGTCAACTAAATCGCTATATAATTTGATATAGATGCTACAACAACAATATTCAGTGCTCGGACTAACAAAATTCACAACTAAATATCAGATTCAAATAGTAAAATACCAGTTCTATATGACAAATCAATTACGGATGTGAATTTCGATACTAAAGTCTAACTCGCAGCTAAGCCCTTGATTTGAAATTTCAGCCTTTTGCTCAGCTGTTAATTTCCATGCATAGGGAGTCATATTCAAAAAGTTTTCAATATCAACGACTTTAGATAACTCAAGCCGATACTGTAATCGCTCCTGATGTAAGCAGCTAAAGCCCTCAATCTGCGCTTTGGCTTCATCATGAGGTTTGGGCTCACTGTAAATAATTTTTTTCATTGCAAAATGGTGCATTGGCCCAGGTGCTACGGTAATTAAAATAGCCCCTTTTTTAAGTACCCGTTGCAACTCTTCTACTTTTGACGGTGCATAAATACGAATAGCCAAATCAAACGCTGACGCTGAAAACGGCATCTCATAAGCGCTAGCAACACAAAAGTCCATTTGTGGATAACGTTTAGAGGCGTAACGTATCGCAGACTTTGAGATATCTAACCCTTGTAAGTGACATGTTTGTTCAACATTGGCTTTTGGGGCGGTATCAAGCGAATTATTGCTTGCATTTAAGGCGCTATTTTCATTTAAAGCGCTATGAAGCCTGTTACTGTAATACCCCTCACCACAACCGATATCAAGCACGCATTGTGCATTAGCAGCATACTTAACCGCGAGCTGATTCACTTTCTCACTGAGCTTTTCATAATAGCCTTGGTTCAGAAATTCTCGGCGCGCTAGCATCATTTCTTTATTATCACCGGGGTCTTTGGAGTTTTTCTTCTGCACTGGAAGCAGGTTCACATAGCCCTCTTTAGCGCAATCAAATTGATGACGATTTTGACAATGCCATGATTTTTGGTGCAGTGATAACTCTGTTTGGCAGATTGGACAAATATATTGCATGACATAACTCTATAGAAATGAAAAAGGTGATTAAGTTGAATTCTAGCTTGTGATTTAAGTTATATTTAGAGATTAGTTAAGACTACAACTAATATAAATAGCACCGAAAACTCAAAAATAGTCTCGGTTACTTATAATGCAGTTACTTACAATGC
>NZ_MCTV01000024.1:0-52987 GCF_002874545.1 Shewanella sp. 10N.286.52.C2 | reverse complement strand
TACAATGCAGTTACTTACAAATAGTGTCGATTGATCCGCTGTAGCAAATAACTACTCATGTTCTTCAGTTAATTTATCAACCATTTGGCTAACATCCGCCGGAGCAAGCAAGCTAAAGCATTCAAGTTTACGCTGAAGATCTTCAACATTTTTTGATAACTCATTGGCTGCAGTAGCAAAATTAGTGCGCTGCTGCGATTGACTATAAGTTCTGAGTAACCAGCGGTGTTTATGACTGAGTAGATTATCTAACTTTATCAGCTGAGCGGCAATCACTGCGTTAACCTTATTATGCTCTGATGACAAATAAGCGGTTATTTCAGCTCGCACTTGTTCGATCTCACTCATATTTATCGCAATGGTTGCCGGCGCGTCTTCATAGTTAAAGCTGCGGGCTAATATCGCCCTTGCATGCATTAATGCTTTAGGTTCTTGATTAAGTCTAAAATCATCTTCAAGTTTAATGGCATCACCAAGCTGCCCTTTTACCTTAATTTGTAGACCTTCAGCAAATGAAAAGACTAATGTGGTTCCCTGCCTTAACATGGTCGCGGATTTTTTCGGTGCGACACCTGAGCGAGTATACAAACGAAAGCCTTGGCCTACGCCACGTTTTAGCTGGCTAATGAGATTGTGATCATTATCTACAATCGTATTGACTTGCTCTTGAACAGACACCTTAAAAAGTGGCTGACAAGTTAAAATGATAGTCGCACCTTGCAGCACATTCGCATTATTAAACTTCAGCTCTTTTACTATGACCTCAGCAATAGGCTGGCTCAATGCCGGTAATATCGCAAAATCACTTACTTCATCAGGTAGGCTAAGATGTAAAGTCTGATGCTGATCCACTTCATATTTAACGGGCTGACTTAATAAATGGTTATACATGTACTTACCTCTGATTTTTTTAAATTGTAACCAGCAAAATGATTTGCGTCACCAATTAATACTTAAGCCTATAAAATTAAGTGCTTTTTATATAATTCAGCTTTAATGACAAAGCGGTTTTTATACCATCAACAAGGTTTAATAATTTGCTCAAACGTCCCTTAAACCAGCAAAAATGCTCGATGCTAGAGTTAAAATCCAGCCAAACAAGTTACCACAGGTAAACATTCGTAATTAACAGTGCTAAGATGGCAAAACATGAGTTATAGGACAATAGTTAATTATGGCATGCGCTTTACAACCTACTCTCTTCTGGCACGATTACGAAACCTTCGGGGTAAGCCCAGCAAAAGATCGCCCTTCTCAGTTTGCAGGCATCCGTACTGATTATGATTTAAACATCATTGGTGAGCCTGAAAACTTTTATTGTAAGCAAGCAACTGATTATCTTCCTAAACCTGAAGCAATACTTGTTACAGGGATCACGCCGCAATTAGCCAATTTAAAAGGCATGGTTGAATCAGAGTTTATGGGGCGCATTAATACCATTTTCAGCCAGCCCAATACCTGTGTCGTTGGCTACAACTCACTAAGATTTGATGATGAAGTTAGCCGTTATGGTTTTTACCGTAATTTCATTGACCCTTATGCCCGTGAATGGCAAAACGGCAACACTCGCTGGGATATCATTGATTTAGTCAGAGCCTGTTATGCCTTTAGACCAGAAGGCATCAACTGGCCATTAAAAGAAGATGGCTCGCCAAGCTTTAAATTAGAACAGTTAACCCAAGCTAATGGCTTAAGTCATGAACAAGCCCATGATGCCATGAGTGATGTTTACGCCACCATTGCCATTGCAAAACTCATCAAAGAGAAACAACCTAAGTTATATGATTATTACTTTAACCTTCGTAATAAAAATAAAGTTGCCGAATTAATCCAAGGCGACTTTATGCAGCCTTTGGTACATGTGAGTTCTAAAATCAGTGCAGCTAAAGGATGTGTCACTTTAATCGCGCCTGTTGCGCCGCATCCATCCAATAAAAACGCCATGATTTGTATTAATTTGGCAATGGATATTAGCCCACTGATCGACTTATCGGTAGAAGATATCGTCGAGCGCATGTATACCTCACGTGCCGATTTAGCCCCAGATGAATTACCGATCCCGTTAAAGCAAATCCACGTCAATAAATGTCCATTTATTGGTACGCCTAAGTTACTCACTGAAGAAGTGGCAGCAAGGCACCAATTTGATATGGACTTTGCCCGTCAGCAATACAAACTGTTCAAACAGCACCCTGAGCTACGAGAAAAAATGCAGGCGGTATTCGAGGCGAATAATCACCCTGCAGCGACAGATCCTGATTTAATGCTTTATAGCGGCGGTTTTTTTAGCCGCGCCGATAAAGCCAAAATGGAAATGATCCGCAATACCAAAGCCGAAAACTTAGCCGCGCTTAATCTAGAATTTGACGATCCCCGCATTGAGCAGATGCTATTTCGCTATCGTGGCCGTAATTACCCAGAAACATTAAGCCACGATGAGTCATTAAGATGGCGGGAGTTTTGCCAACAACGTTTATCAGATGCCGATTATGTGATTAATCTCGAAAACTTGTTGGAAGAAACCAGCGACAATGAACATAAGCAGAAATTACTAAAAGCACTGTGCATGTATTTACAAGCCTTATAACGCAAGCTTTTAGTCATTAATCATTTTATAAAGGAATTGGTCATGCAAAATCGCTTTATTGATAGCATCACCCAACTACCCAAGCCACTGGCAAGCGCATTAATACCATTACTTAATGACGATTTTTGTGGCCATATTGATGCAAGCCAATTAGCTCAGCTCGTCACAGCATCGCAAATAGATGAAGAGCAATTACTACTGAGCTTGTTGCCAATTGCTGCCGCCCTCGCCAAGCCAAGTATTAGTGAATTTTATGTCGGCGCAATCGCCAAGGGTGAAAGTGGTGATATCTATATGGGAGCCAATTTTGAATTAGCTTCTGAAGCTCTATTTCATACCGTCCATGCCGAGCAAAGCGCGATAAGCCATGCATGGCTCAATGGCGAGCAAAAAATTATTGATATTGTTGTCAACTTTACCCCTTGCGGTCATTGTCGTCAGTTTATCAATGAATTGGTCGACGGCATTGGTATTAAAATTCACTTGCCAGGTCAGCAATCACAGTTACTTAGTCATTATTTACCCTATGCCTTTGGCCCTGCTGATTTGCAGGTGACAAAACCTTTATTATCAAAAAGTAACATTGAGTTTAGTTTAAGCTCTGATGATCCCATGATAATTGAAGCCATAGATCAAGCAGGCCTAAGCTATGCGCCTTATACCAATAATTATGCTGCAGTGGTACTAGAAACCAAAGACGGCAAAACCTATTGTGGACGTTATGCTGAAAATGCGGCATTCAACCCATCTATGATGCCAATGCAAATGGCGCTATCTAATTTAATTCGCCATAACCGTGAATACAGTGATATCAACCGCGTTGTGCTCATTGAGTCATCAAAGGGCAAGATAAGCTTAGTCAATGCGACTATGGATACCTTGCAAGCGGTGTGCGCCATAGAACTTGAACATATCGTGGTTGACCCAAGTTAACTTATTAAATCTAAGTGACTAAATCTAAGTGACTAAATTTAAACCACTATATTTAAGCCACTCAATTTTAAAAATAGCATTGAATACAATCCATCGGCACCTTTGCTATGGGTTGTATTCAAATAGCAATAAATTAAAACACAGCCACATTTACACTCACATCTTAAAGCCTTACACTCTGCTCTTCCTTACTCGCTTGTTTCTTTAATGACATTAGAACCTTCATGCCAGATTTAACCGTATTAGCTGTATTTATTCCCACATTCTTTTTTGTATCGATCACTCCCGGTATGTGTATGACACTGGCAATGACCTTAGGTATGAGCATTGGCGTTAAACGCACCCTTTGGATGATGCTAGGTGAGCTTATTGGCGTGGCATTGGTGGCTATTGCGGCGGTGATGGGCGTGGCTAGCGTGATGCTAAACTACCCTGATATATTTGCAGTCTTAAAATGGTTGGGCGGCGCTTATCTTGCTTATATTGGCATTAATATGTGCCGTTCAAAAGGAAAAATGGCCATTATCGAAGGCCAGCAAACAGATACTAGCATCAGTAATTCCGCATTAATGTCACAAGGTTTTATAACCGCTATTGCCAACCCTAAGGGCTGGGCTTTTATGATTTCACTGCTGCCCCCTTTTATTAATGTAGACCAAGCTGTTGGAACGCAACTTTTCTGGTTATTGTCGATTATCATGCTCACAGAATCAGCTTCGATGTTAGCTTACGCCAGTGGCGGAAAGAGCTTGAGACTTTTTCTATCTCGTGGGGATAATATTAAATTAATGAATCGCATAGCGGGCAGTTTAATGGTCGGTGTTGGCTTATGGTTGGCCTTGGGATAATCTTATAAAACAGATAAGTACAAGACCTACGAACATGAGTAATGACATGAGCAATGCTATAAGTAATAGCATGAATAAAGTCACCTTAACAGGCTATATACTAGTCCCTGAAGCTGAATTAAAAGCGGTGATTGAAGCACTTAAGGTGCATAGCCAACTCACAAAACAAGAACCTGGCTGCTTATCATTTTCAGTCACACAAGATGCAAGCAACCCTGTTAAGTTTTACGTCTCTGAAACCTTTAAAAACCAACAAGCTTTTGATCACCACCAGCAAAGAACAAGTCATTCTAACTGGGCCCTTGTGAGTAAAAATGTCAGCCGTCACTATCAATTCAATAGCCTCATCAAGGATTAAATAGCGGCTTGCAAAGCAGTCATTCAATATCTGTTGATAAAAAGCACACCATTTGGCTTAGTTTGTCAAAGCTAGCCAAAAGCTATTTATAAGGCGAACTTTCAGCTAACTGCTGCATGTATTGCTTTATGTGCCGTTGCTCCTGCAGGCAATAATCTTCGATAGCATTGCTAAAGCCTTGATGAGCAAGGTTATGATTAGAATAAGTTTCAATGGGGACAAAACCTCTGGCCACTTTGTGCTCACCTTGCGCCCCAGCATCAAACACCATAAGCCCGTTCGCTATGGCGTACTCTATACCTTGGTAATAACAGGTTTCAAAGTGTAAGCCGTCAATAAATTGTAAGCAGCCCCAGTAGCGGCCATATAAATGCGTATCAGTGGCAAAGTATAATGCAGAAGCGATTAATTGTGCCGGCTGGTGCGTTGTTGCATCTGACGCTTTTGTCACTAACAGCAACTTAATACTTGCGCCCATAGTCTTAGCGATTTGATAAAAAAACTCAGCAGATAAATAACCGCCATGACCTGAGCGTTTTAAATAGGTTTGTTGATAACAAGCAATAAAGCCTTGCCATTGCGCAGCGCTGGCTTTATCGCCATCAATAAACTCAAAATCCAAATTGTGCCTAGCTAAAGCCTTGCGCTCTTTAATGATATTTTTGCGTTTACGTGACACTAATTGCAGCAAAAAATCATCAAAGTGCTGATAGCTATGATTATGCCAATGAAACTGAGTGCCTAGCCTTGAAATATTATCTTGAGCTAAATTCAAATAATCAGCCTTGGGTAAAAACAAACAATGCCAAGAAGAGTAATACCCTTGCCCAAGTGTCTGATTTAGAAATTCACTCACTGCAGCGATGATCTCGGCTTTGTTTAAACTTGATTGACAGCAATCAAACCCAATACGCTCACCACTTACTGGTGTAAATGGCACCGCTAGCACTAACTTTGGGTAATAGCTTAAGTCATTACGCTCATAAGCCTCAGCCCACGCCCAATCAAACACGTACTCTCCCCAAGAGTGAGATTTTTCGTAACAAGGCGCAATAGCAACAATAACACCTGCTTGCTTTACCACAATATGTTTGGGCAACCAGCCCGATTGCTCTGAAACACATTGGCTTTGCTCTAATGCATTAAGGTAATCAAATGAAGTAAAGGGGTTTTTATCTGAAAAAATACGTTGCCACTCAGCTTTAGTAATAACAGACACCGAATCATAAAAGCCAATATTCAAGTCAATAGTGTGTGTGATAGACATATTCCCTTAAAAAGCACAGTTACATATTGTGTATTAGATCATAGTTATGGCACATTGCAACACATGATTAAAATTATAAAGGATTGAAAATGAGTTTCTTTTCAAAACTAAAACCGATCGTCATATCAACAAGTATTGCGCTGACGTTGAGCATATCATCTTTTACTTCCCTACAACTGCATGCTGCAAATGAACAATCGATTTATAGCCGTTCTGATACTTCACAACCAATTTGGGCCAAACATGGCATGGTTGCCAGCCAAGAATCACTTGCAACCCGCATTGGTGTCGATATTCTCAAACAAGGTGGTAATGCTGTTGATGCTGCTGTCGCGGTAGGGTTTGCATTAGCGGTCACCTTACCTAGAGCCGGTAATATTGGCGGTGGCGGCTTTATGTTAGTTCATCTTGAAAAAGAAGATAAAACCATTGCTATCGACTACCGCGAAACCGCGCCAGCAAAAGCCCACAAAGATATATTTTTAAATGAACAAGGTGATGTAGTAAAAAAACTTAGCCGTGAACATGGTTTAGCGGTTGGCGTGCCAGGCACTGTGATGGGGTTTGAACTTGCGCTAAACAAGTATGGCACCATGAGTATGAGCGAAGTCGTTAAACCTGCTATTGAACTTGCGCAAAAAGGCATTTTAATTAATTCAGACTTAGCAGATTCACTTGATGGATTAAAACGCCGTATTTCACAATGGCCAAGTTCTGCCAAAATATTTTATAAAAGTAATGGCGACAGTTTTGCCGTTAACGACACCTTAGTGCAAAAAGATTTAGCTCATTCATTATCATTAATTGCTAAGCATGGCAGTAAAGGCTTTTATCAAGGCGAAACCGCTGAGAAAATTGTGGCTGCGATTCAAGCTGCTGGCGGAATAATGAGCATGAATGATTTGAAAAACTATCAAGTCATTGAAAGAACACCTGTAACAGGCGAATACCGCGGCTATAAAGTGGTATCCATGCCACCCCCTTCTTCTGGTGGTATTCATATCATTGAAATGCTTAATGTACTCGAGCACTATCCTATTGAAGAGTTGGGTCACAATACTGCACAAACACTGCATTTAATGACGGAAACCATGAAGCATGCCTATGCTGACAGAAGTGAGTATTTGGGCGATCCTGATTTTCATAACGTGCCGACAGATAAACTCACTAGTCAAAAGTATGCTGATTCAATCGCTAAACAAATTGCCTATAACAAAGCCACGCCTAGTGCCGAAATTAAGCCTGGTGATTTATCCGTTTACGAAAGTAATCAAACCACTCATTACTCTGTGGTCGATAAATGGGGCAATGCTGTATCAAATACCTATACCCTAAACTTCAGTTATGGTTCTGGGCTGGTTGCTGCAGGTACCGGCATTTTACTTAACAATGAAATGGATGACTTTTCCGCAAAACCCGGTATTCCCAATGCCTATGGCTTAATCGGCGGTGAAGCCAATGCAATTGATGCTCATAAAAGGCCACTAAGCTCAATGAGTCCAACGATTGTGATGAAAGACGGTAAACCATTTTTGGTGACAGGCAGCCCTGGTGGTTCACGAATTATCACCACCACATTGCAAGTAATCATGAATGTCATTGACCATAAACTCAATATTGCAGAAGCCACTGCCGCAGCGCGAATTCACCATCAATGGCTGCCTGATTACATTGGTGTTGAAACCAGTTTAAATAACGATACGGTGACTTTACTGGAAGCCAAAGGCCATCAAGTTAAAACCAGTAGCGCAATGGGCAGCACTCAATCCATAGTGATAACCGACAAGGGGTTGTTTGGCGCATCTGATCCACGACGAGCAGGTTCAGAAACCCTAGGGCACTAAAAATAAACCTCAAACATCTGCATTAACTATTTATGGACAATCAGCTACAACATAAATAGTTAATGCGCCTTTGTAGCGCTAACATTCATTGTGCTTATTATTTAAACACCGCTATAAACAATAAAATCACTCAAGCTTTGTAGATTAAGCCTGCCGCTATTTTTCATATATCCCAGCAATCCTCCTAACTTTCTACTAATGATGATGTTCAAACTTATGCAATTACAGCTCTATTTATACGCAAGATTGTATTATCAACTTAAAACCCAAACGCAATGTTAATAATAAGTTAACCCAGCAACGAAAACTAATTAAATTCCACTTCTTCGCAGCAGATTTTATATCAATATTTTAACAACTCAAAAAAACATTAAATAAAACTTAAGTATTTAAACATTACTGCCGATATTGTAACAACAAGAACAGACTTAAACATCGTAGCAACTATAATAACCACAAGGTAACAATTTTTATTTATAGTTCAATATCCGTTATAGGTAATTTTAAGCAAATGATGGATGCCACAGCTTTAAGGTGGCAATAAGTCAATATGAAAGGCATTAATTTTAAATACTAAAAACGTTTTACAACTTGAGAAAATGAAGTTATCGCACACAAGCAATAGCGATTTGCAATCAAAGATAACAAAAAGTAAAAGTTTCATTTTTAATATCAGCTATTTTACAACAGCCAATCATTATATAACCGAAACTTTAATGACTCACCTTTAGCTAGATAAGTAGGATTATTCGAAATGAAATTAAATAGCTTAAAAATAAAGCATCGGATCGCGTTATTAACCATTGTCGCAATATTTTCATTTATTATCTCGATATTAATTAACAATCAAAGCGTGCAACAAAATGCGCAACGGTTAAATGATCTTCAGTCTCAACTATATCCTGCGTTAAATTTAGCCACTATTAACGAAGGCCTGTTACTTCAATTGGAACAAAATATACAAACAGCGGTAACCACTGGCGAAGAAGAAAGCTTAGAGACTGCCGCCAATATGGTCAAACAAGTTATCAGCAACTTAGACGCAATTAAAAGCTTACTGCCTGCTGAGTCATTTGACGCTAATAATATGCAAAATGATTTATCACTGTATTTTGATAATGCACAACTTTTGGTCGCTGAGTTTTTAAAAAGTGATGTTGATTTTAATAAAATCACCATACAAGCGGCAGCCAATGCCAAACGCTATGAGCAACTTGTTGAAAAATTTAGTCAGAAACACTTAACTTTTTCTCAGCAGTTTGAATCAAGCATTGATACTACGCTGGCCAGTTCAGATACAGCAGCCAGTTCAATGCTTGCTATCGGTATCATTGCATCGATGTTTCTGATTGTGGTTGGTTTATTAGTTAACCGCTCAATCATTGTTACCCTTGAAAGTGTTACTCAGTCACTGCGTAATATTTCTGAAGGTGAAGGTGATTTACGCTCAAGAGTTGATTACCAAGGTAAAGATGAAATTGCAGATTTAGTCCATTGGTTTAACCAATTTGTTTCAAAATTACAGCTCAGCATTGCTGATACCAAGCAAACTACTGACAGTTTAGGGCTCGCTTCACAAACATTACTCAATAGCTGTAAAAATAGTGAACAAACAGTCAATGAGCAAAATCAATCTGTCGAACAAATATCCCATGCGATGAGAGAAATGTTCGTTAGCGTGGCCCACATTGCCGAATATGCCGCCAATGCTGCATCGGAAGCTGATAATGCCAATGAAGAAGCTTTACAAGGTCAACAAGTGGTCAGTAAAGCCATTACTACCATTAACCAGCTCTCTGAAGAAGTCAGAACAACCTCCGTTGTGGTCAATCAACTTGAAGCCTTTACCAGTAATGTGAATGACATCTTGGATACTATCCGCGGGATTGCAGATCAAACTAATTTACTGGCACTAAATGCGGCGATTGAAGCAGCAAGAGCCGGCGAACAAGGCCGAGGCTTTGCCGTTGTCGCAGATGAAGTTAGAACGCTTGCTTCACGCACTCAAGCCTCAACACAAGAAATTCAACAAGTATTGCAAGAGCTTCGCTCTACTTCAACACAAGCGGTTGATGCAATGCAGCGTGGAATAGAAACCGCAGAAGAAGGCGTAAAAACCACTTCACTAGCAGGAGATGCATTAATCAATATCACTAATAAAGTCAGTGCTATATCCATAGTTAATGACCAAATTGCCGCGGCCACTGAAGAGCAACACAACACTTCAGAACTCATTCAACAATATGTCGCAGATATTGAAACCAATGCCGCTAAAGTAAAAATTACCACGGATGAAATGGGCGGGATTAGTCATGATATTGAAGGGGTTAGCCAACAGCTTCAATCCATTACAGGTCAATTTAAAGTCTAATAATTAGAAATATAAAGGTAGAAAATCACACTATTTCTGCCTTAAGAATAATAACCAGGAGTAACACTATGAGTTTTAATTTGAAAGCGCTACCTTTAGCAATTTCAGTCGCAATGCTACCAGCACTTGCAGTGGCCAATGACGCTACCGATGAAAAATTAGCCAAACTTGAACAACAAGTTAAATCATTACAAGCAAATCAAACTGCCAATTTGACCGAACGCTTCAAATTCAACGGATTTATGACGGGCGCTTTCATCACTTCCGATAACAACGCAGGTTATGCCGGAGCAACCACTTCAGCTAACTTCAATGAAGGCAGCAAATTTGGTTTACAAGGTACGTTTGCAATTACAGATCAGACTCAAGCTGTTATGCAGTTGATGATGAGAGGCGAAAATGATTGGGATGTAGAAGCTGAATGGGCTTATATCTCTCATCGCTTTGAAAATAATATCCAGGCTCGTGCAGGTAAATTACGTATACCACTGTATATGTACTCAGATTATCTTGATGTTGGTTATGCCCAGCCATTTGTACGTCCACCATCAGATGTATACGACCCAGTGCCATTTACCTCCTATACAGGTGGAGATGTTAGCTACGATGTTGAATTTGATGATTCAACAATGACCATTCAAGCTTTTGGTGGACAATCTGAAGCTGCTGGCGTTGACATGAAAAATATTTTAGGTGTCAATGTTACTTGGACTGATGAAACTTGGACTCTACGAGGCTTATACGGTGAAGCAATTTTAGACGGTGATGTTAAGCGTCAAATTACACAAGAACTAATGCCAAATACCGAGATCGATGTCACTGTTACGCTACTAGAAATAGATCGAGAAAAAGGCACTTTCGCGGGCGTTGGCGCTAGTTACGATAATGGATCTTTCTTAGCCATTACAGAGTTAACACGCATCGAAGTGGATGGCGCTTATCCTGATTCTGATTCAGGTTACTTAACCTTGGGTTACCGTATCAATGACTTCACACCTTATGTAACAGCTTCTTTCTTCGAAACTAAAGATAACGATAGCAGAACTATTATTGATGAGGCTTCAGCAATTCAAGCCGCTATTTTTAATGGCCAAAGAAAGTCATACAGTGCAGGCCTACGTTGGGATGCACTTGATAATTTAGCCATAAAATTCGACGTCACATACTCTAATGATTTTGGCGAAACATCTGGTGGATTAGAGACTAACATAGCAAAAGAATTTGATGATACTACCGTGTATACCGTTCAATTTGACGCAGTATTTTAATTAGGAGTGATGAAATGAAAAAATTATTATCTATTTTAGCGCTCAGTGTGAGCTGTGTGTTTTCTGTTAATGCTGCCGTAGTAGTGATCGGTAATCCAGCCGCTGCTGATATCAGCAAATCCGATGCTAAAAAAGCCTTTTTAGGCAAAGGTTCTTCATTTGTCGTTTATGAACTTGAAGAAGGCAACCCTATCCGCTCTGAATTTCATAGCGCAGTAACGGGTAAGTCTGATGCTCAGCTTAAAGCTTTTTGGTCAAAGCAGGTATTTACTGGTAAAGGCACACCACCAGCAACCATTGGTGACGCATCAGGCATGAAAGCTGCAATAGCAGCAGATGCTAATGCTATCGGTTATATTGACGAAGCCGATGTTGATGGCAGCGTGAAAGTAATTCTAAAACCATAACATTGCTCGAAATAGTGTGACTTAAACATAGATTATAAGCCTTGTTTACATATCACTAGTTAGTAATAAATAAAGGACTTAACTCTCGTTAGGTCCTTTTTTGTATTCTTTTGTTACAAAAGTAATACAAAGGTAAACGAAAGTATGATCGAAATTTGTTAATCTAGCCGCAAATCATAAACAAATAACAATGATGATTTGTAACTCTTTAACGGTTTATACATCGGCATAGGGTTATTTAGACAACCATTTCAAAGCAAACAGGGAAATAATTATGAAGGGACTAACCCTCACACCAGTTTTTTCTGCCATCGCGTTAACTTTAGCGCTAAGTGCATGTTCAGATAATAACGTTGAAAGCGTCCAAACGTCTCAAGCACCCAATGCGGTTGCTACGGCTAGCACCAGCCAAGACGTGAGTAATCCATTTTTTAAACCCTATGATACCTTTATGGAAATCCCAGATTTCGATAACATCAAAAATGAGCATTTCTTACCGGCATTTGAAGCGGGTATTGCTGAGCGCAAAGCAGAAATCAATGCCATTGCCAATAATTCTGATGCTGCGACTTTCGCTAACACCATTGAAGCGATGGAGTTTTCTGGTGCGCTGCTCACTAAAGTATCGGGCGTTTTCTATAATTTGACCGGTGCTCACACTAACCCAGATATACAAACGATTTCAAAACAAGTGTCACCTATGCTGTCATCAGCTAGTGATGATATTTATTTAAATGATAAATTATTTCAGCGCGTTAAAACTGTTTACGACCAAGCTGAAACCTATCAACTTAATACTGCACAAACTAAGCTTCTAGAAGATACTTACAAACGCTTTACTCGCGGCGGAGCAAACCTATCAGCTGAAGACAAGAGCACTTTGCGTGCCCTTAATGAACAGATTGGTAAACTAAACTTAGAGTTTGGTGACAACTTACTGGCTGAAACCAATGCCTTTGAGTTAGTTATCGATAACAAAGCTGATTTAGCCGGGCTTCCTCAAGACGTAATCGACACTGCGGCAGCAACAGCTACAAAACGTGGCCATGAAGGCAAGTGGGTGTTTACCACGCAGCGTCCTTCAATTACACCATTTTTAACCTATTCTGAAAATCGCGATTTAAGAGAAGCGCTTTTCAAAGGTTATATTGAGCGTGCCAATAATAATAATGCCAATGATAACAAAGCAGGTTTAGCGAAAATTGCGGCACTTCGCGCACAAAAAGCTAACTTAATGGGCTATAAAACTCATGCTCATTTTGTATTAGAAGAACGCACAGCTAAAAGCCCAGAAAATGTTTACGCCTTACTAGATAAAGTATGGCCTGCAGCGCTCGCACAAGCTAATGCTGAAGTTGCTGATATGCAAGCCGTTATTGACTCACAAGGCGGTGACTTTAGCCTACAAGCTTGGGACTGGTGGTATTACTCAGATCAAATCCGCGTTGCAAAATACGACTTTAATGAACAACAAACTCGGCCTTACTTTTCGCTAGAATCAACATTAGAAGGGGTATTTTATACCGCTAATCGCTTATTCGGCATCACAATGAAAGAGCGCACCGACTTACCTAAGTACCACCCAGATGTCAGAACCTGGGAAGTCTATGACAAAGATGGTTCATTAATGGCTATTTTCATGGGTGACTATTACGTACGTGATACTAAGCGAGGCGGCGCATGGATGAATGCCTACCGCTCGCAATACAATATGAATGGCGTTGAATCAAAGCCTATTATTGTCAATGTACTTAACTACCCTCGCCCAACTGGCAATGAGCCTTCACTGCTAACATTTGATGAAGCTAGCACCCTATTCCACGAGTTTGGACATGCGCTACATGGAATGCTATCAAAGGTTGAATATGCTTCTCAATCAGGTACTTCAGTACCGCGAGATTATGTCGAGTTCCCTTCACAAGTGATGGAAAACTGGATGACGCAACCTGAAGTGTTAGCGCAGTTTGCAAAACATTATAAAACCGGCGAAGTGATCCCCACTGAACTTGTTAAGAAAATTCAAGCTGCCAGTAAATTCAACCAAGGGTTTGCTACCGTTGAATATATGGCAGCCACTAAGCTTGATTTAGACTGGCATACATTAACGGACACCAAACTAAGAGATGCCGCCGAATTTGAAGCTGAATCACTTGCCAATATGGGCTTAATTAAAGAAATTGCCCCACGATATCGCAGCAGTTACTTCTCGCATATTTTTGCCGGTGGTTATTCTGCAGGTTATTACAGCTATCTTTGGTCTGATATTTTAGGCGCCGATGCTTTTGAAGCATTTAAAGAAAATGGTATTTTTGACCCAGCAACAGCCCAAGCTTTTAGAGACAATATCTTGTCTCAAGGTGGCAGCGCCGACCCAATGCAGCTTTACCGTCAGTTCCGTGGTAAAGATGCTGGGATCGAGCCACTGTTAAGAAGCCGCGGCTTATTAGAAGATAACGCAGCAGAGTAACTTTATCAGAGTAAATCTGTAGACAATCCACTGCCTGCAAAGAACAAAGCCTGATGTGTTAACATCAGGCTATCTGAAAAAGCTCATCGTTCTCATCCAAAGCACCGCAGCTAAGCGGTGTTTTTTATGCTGATAAAGAAATACTTTATCGTCATTATAGCGCTGCACGATCAATTTACAGCCCATTTAATCAAACACTAAGCCGATAACAATCAAAAAATATTCAACAAACTGCTTCTATAACCATTTTAGTTAACTTATCACCAATCAAATCATAACTTTGCAATATAGTTTCTGTATAATCCACTGCAATTAACTCACAAATCAAACCCGATGAGTTAACAAAAATAATAGAGCACAAAAATCAAGCTCAGGGTCAAAATAAGAGAGAAAAATAATGGTAAACCAAAAGCTAATAGTCACTATTATAGTTGGCGTACTAGGCGTCAGCGCTTGTGATTCATTGCATGATCAGGCGACAGAAGTTAAGTCTGATGATGTTCAGCCCCTCACCGTCAATTTACGTATTCTAGAAACATCGGATCTTCATGCAAACATCATGGATTTTGATTATTACAAAACAAAATATGATCCGACCATAGGCTTAGCCCGCACTGCAAGTTTGATAAAACAACAAGGTCAAAGTGCTGATAATTTTGTCTTAGTTGATAATGGTGATTTGCTTCAAGGCAGCCCTATGGGTGACTATGTTGCCAATAATTTTAAACAAAAAAGCGCTAACAGTGATACTCACCCAGCTTATAAAGCAATGAATACCCTGGGTTATTCAGTAGGAAATATTGGTAATCATGAATTTAACTACGGTTTAGATTTTTTACACCAGTCTATCTCTGGAGCCAATTTCCCTTATATTAACGCCAACGTATTATGTGAAGCCGACTGTTGGGATAACAAAGTCAAAGGCGATAACCTATTTACCCCTTATATCATTGAAGAAAAAAACGTCGTCGACACCAATGGCGATAAACACATAATTAACATCGGCTATATTGGCTTTGTACCACCACAAATTCTTTTATGGGACAAACAAAACCTTACGGGTAAAGTCACCGTAATGGGAGTTATAGAAGCGGCTGAAAAGTTTGTGCCTATGATGAAAGCTCAAGGCGCTGACATTATCGTCGCTATTCCCCACTCTGGGGTCGGCAGCCCTGAAAACCCCATCGACATTAATGATGAAAATGCCACTTGGGCATTATCAAAAGTAGCGGGTATTGATGCGATTACCTTTGGTCATAGTCATTCAATATTCCCTTCAAGCACCTTTTCAGACCTTAAAAATGCCGATATAAACAAAGGCACCATAAATGGCGTTGCGGCGGTTATGCCTGGACGTTGGGGCGATAACCTCGGCGTTATCGATTTTAAGTTAGCATTACAAGATGGCAGCTGGACAATTGTTGACAGCATGGCCAAAGCCTTGCCTATTTTTGATAAAAAAGCGACTAACCCTGAGCTGGTGACTGCTGATAAAACCATAAGTGATGCTGTAGCTAAAGAGCATCAAGCTACATTGGATTATGTCGATCAGCCCATAGGTAAAGCATCGGCTGATATGTTTAGCTTTTTGACCTTAGTACAAGATGATCCCACAGTGCAAATTGTGTCAGATGCACAAATTGCTAAAGTGAAAGCTAACTTAACGGAGGCTTTAAAAGATATTCCGGTATTGTCCGCTGCTGCGCCATTTAAAGCAGGTGGCCGCCATAGCACTGCAGCAGATGCCGAGTCTTATGTGCAAGTCCCAAGTGGTGAGCTAACCTATAAAAATGCGGCAGATTTATATCTTTACCCTAACACCTTGGTTGCTGTTAAGTTAAGTGGCGCTCAAATTAAAGATTGGTTGGAATGCAGTGCAAATCAATTTAATCAAATTGATGTTAACTCTACTGAGCCTCAATACCTGATTAACTGGAATACCCACCGCACCTATAACTTTGATGTCATAGATGGTGTCAGCTACAACATTGATGTAACTCAACCAAATAAATTTAATGGCGATTGTGCATTAGTTAATGCCGATGCTAACCGAATAGTCGGGCTAAGTTACACTCACGGCGACACTGTTATCAGTGGTGCTGAATTTAATGCCAAAGAATTTATAATCGCAACCAATAATTATCGCGCATTTGGTGGTAAATTCGCCGGAACGGGTTCTGAATTCGTGGTAATGGAACTACCAGACACAAACCGTGAAGCCCTAGCTCAGTACATCACTGATGAAACTGAAGCCAATGGTTTAGTTGATCCAAGTGCTGATAATAACTGGGATTTCGTGACCATTAATTCGGCAACAAAGTTAGATATTCGCTTTGAAACCCAAAACAGTGAACTTGCTGATAAATTTATCAGCGGCTATCAAGTGAGACCTATGAGAAAGCGCACTGATATCACAGATGAATTTGGTTTTGCGATTTATAATATTGACCTGCAATCCGCTGTTAAAGCTAAATAATCAACCTTTAACATCAAAAAAGGCGCCGCGGCGCCTTTTTAGTTAATCTTAAAACAAGTCTAATCATCAAGTTCAAACATTAATCCCATTTTAGCAATTTGTGCCAATGGCACCTTATGTTGATTACGTTTTGCGCATAATTTTTGATGTTCAACACTGTTAGGCTCACCAGTCACCACTACTCTTACTTGATAACCCAAGGCCTTCGCTGCGGCTTCATAAGCCATATATTCCCAACGGCATACATTGGTATTGTCACAAATAACGTAAGGCTCGTTATGAGCCATCGCATTAATAAATGCGCTTAAATTAGCCTGGTGATACTGGGCGAGTTTTTTTGGATTAAAGCGGTATTCGCCATTACGAACAAAATAACTGTCAGTAGAGAAGTAACCATATTGCCGTATGTGTATGGCGTTATCTACACCTAACTGTTCAATGAATTCATTAACCCAAGTTGATTTACCACTACCCGGTAAACCGCGCATGATTATCGCAACTTTATCCCTACTCAAGTACTCATTTCCTTTGTCGCGACTTCACTGCCAAGGGTTTTACCGGCTAAAATTGACTCTACTAACGCAGGCACAACATCACCAGCTTTACCGGTAAAATGATATTGAAATTGGCTATGGCGATCTGCCGCTAACAGATTAACTTCTACTGTTTGTGCACCATGATGATTAGCGCTGTCGACAAAGCCCGCTGCGGGATAAACCGTCCCAGAAGTCCCAATAGCGATAAATAAATCACAGTTATCCAGCGCATCATGAATTCTATCCATACCAAATGGCATTTCACCAAACCAGACAATATGCGGCCTTAATCGTTTGGCAGGAATACAGCAGGTACAGCAATTGTCTTCACCAAAAGGTTCTCTAAGGACAAACGTTTGCAATGACTGTGGGCAGCGTCCTTTGGATAATTCTCCATGCATATGTAATAAACGTTTTGAACCTGCCCGCTCGTGTAAATCATCTACATTTTGAGTGATAACCAGTAGCTTGCCAGGAAACTCAGCTTCTAATTTTGCTAATGCTGCATGAGCGGCATTAGGATGAACCTCACCGCTATGGAGGTTTTCCCAACGGCTATTATAAAAACGTTCAACTAAATTGATATCGCGGGCATAACCTTCAGGGGTGGCCACATCTTCAATATGATGTTGCTCCCACAAACCGTCTTCATCGCGAAATGTTTTTATCCCCGATTCAGCGGAAATACCTGCGCCAGTTAAGACCACAATCTGCTGATACATGTGAATTCCTTGTTTTGATTATAATTATCATTACTGGGTACAAAGCTTGATAACCCTATTTAACATTATAGTGATATAAAAGCCGTTAATGCTCAATAATCCCTTAGTATAAGTAAGTTTATTAGGTGAATTTTAACCTATTGGTCAATATTGTATGGCTCATTGACCAAAATCACTGCTTATATGACGATTAACTCATTTGAAAGGTTCCAGTTTCTGATTGCAACACATATAATGATCTTAATTATCCACGGAGGAACCGATAAGGTTCTGTAATCAAGAGATTAGCGATGACAGATGGAAATCAAGCACTCAAGAAAGCAGGTTTAAAGATAACACTGCCACGAGTTAAAATTCTAGAATTAATGCAAGCCCCTGAAAACCAACATATCAGTGCAGAAGATCTGTACAAAAAATTACTCGATATTGGTGAGGAAATTGGCTTAGCTACTGTTTATCGCGTATTAAACCAATTTGATGATGCGGGTATCCTTAATCGTCACCATTTTGAAAGTGGCAAAGCGGTTTTTGAAATGTCGACCCAAAAGCATCATGATCATCTTGTTTGCTTAACCTGCGATAAAGTAATTGAATTCTCTGATGAGGTCATTGAACGTCGTCAAGACGAAATAGCAATGCGTCATAATATTAAGCTAACTCACCACAGCTTATATTTATACGGTCACTGCACCAATGACAGCTGTGATCACGCTGACGAATAATTATCGCCAAGCCTGATAAATAGTCATTAAAAAACCAGCATACTTGCTGGTTTTTTTGTTTTTACACTCGCCATAAGTTATGCCTTTATAAAGCCATTTGATACACATGTACTTTCGATCCGAGATATTCGCTTTCTGCATGTATGCTCATACCGAGCTTTTTCGCTATCGCTTCTGAACCTGTATTGCCATGTAAAATAAGGGCTATGACTAAATCAATATCGAACTGTGGCTTTAGTGTATCAACTACCGCTTGCGCTGCCTCATTGCCTATGCCCTTGCCCCAATATTCTGGTAAATAGCGATAACCTATTTCTACTTTGTCATATTCAGGAAGAAATTTCGGCCCACAAAAGCCAATGACTTTATTATCTTGTTTATGATGCACCGCCCAACGACCAAAACCATGCTTTTGATAATCAGCTTGAATAATTGAGGTAAAAATCTCTTTTGCTTCAGCTATGCTAGTGAGTGGCTCTTGGGGAATATAAGTTAATATTTCTGGAATGCTATTCATTAAAAATAATGCTTCGGCATCATCTTCAACAAAAGGTCGCAAGATAAGCCTTGGGGTTTCAGTAATAATAGCTGTGGGTTTTATGACGTTGCTCATGATTATCCTTAATCATTTAAATATTAATAGACAGTTAAACACAGAATAACACGCTGTAAAATATGAAATTATGGTTTTTAAAGAAATTATTGCAGGATAAAGCCTAGCGACAAAAAGCATAAAAACAAAAAAGGCGCCAAATAGCGCCTTTTAATTAACTCACTAGAATTTACCAGCCAGTTTTAGTACGCAGTGCTTTACCGATGTCAGCTAAAGAGCGAACTGTGCTTACGCCAGCAGCTTCTAATGCAGCAAACTTATCTTCAGCAGTACCTTTACCACCAGCGATAATTGCGCCAGCATGACCCATACGCTTACCTTCTGGTGCAGTAACACCAGCAATGTAAGATACAACAGGCTTAGTTACATTTGCTTTGATGAATTCAGCAGCTTCTTCTTCAGCAGTACCACCAATTTCACCAATCATTACGATTGCTTCAGTTTGTGGATCGTTTTGGAACATTTCCAATACGTCGATGAAGTTAGTACCTGGAATTGGGTCACCACCAATACCTACACAAGTAGATTGGCCAAAACCTTCGTCAGTAGTTTGTTTAACAGCTTCGTACGTTAATGTACCAGAGCGTGAAACAATACCGACTTTACCAGGCTTGTGGATGTGACCAGGCATGATACCAATCTTACACTCACCAGGAGTAATAACACCTGGACAGTTAGGACCAATCATACGCACGCCAGTTTCTTCAAGTTTAACTTTAACTTGAAGCATGTCTAAAGTTGGAATACCTTCAGTAATGCATACGATTAGCTCAATGCCACCGTCGATTGCTTCAAGGATTGCATCTTTACAAAAAGGTGCTGGTACATAGATAACAGTCGCAGTTGCACCCGTTTCAGCTACAGCATCTTTAACAGTATTAAATACAGGAAGACCTAGGTGAACTTGACCACCTTTTCCTGGAGATACACCGCCAACCATTTTTGTACCGTAAGCAATTGCTTGCTCAGAGTGGAAAGTACCTTGGCCACCAGTGAAACCTTGACAGATAACTTTAGTATCTTTGTTAATTAATACGGACATTATTTGCCCTCCGCAGCAGCAACAACTTTCTCAGCAGCATCAGTTAATGACGCAGCTGCGATAATATCAAGACCAGAACCTGCAAGCACTTCACGGCCTAATTCAGCGTTAGTACCTTCAAGACGGACAACAACAGGAACTTCTACACCGACTTCTTTTACAGCGCCGATAATACCTTCTGCAATCATGTCACAACGTACGATGCCACCAAAGATGTTAACTAAAACAGCTTTAACGTTTGAGTCAGAAAGAATGATTTTAAATGCTTCTGCTACACGTTCTTTAGTGGCTCCGCCGCCAACGTCTAAGAAGTTAGCTGGCTTGCCGCCATGTAGGTTTACGATGTCCATAGTACCCATTGCTAGGCCTGCACCGTTAACCATACAACCCACGTTTCCGTCTAATGCAACGTAGTTAAGTTCAAACTTGGCTGCGTGTGCTTCACGAGCATCATCTTGTGATGGATCGTGCATGTCACGGATTTTAGGTTGACGGAATAAAGCATTTCCATCGATACCAATCTTGCCATCAAGACAATGGATATTACCTTCGTCAGTGATCACAAGCGGGTTGATTTCTAATAAAGCGAAATCATGGTCTTCGAACATTTTTGCAAGCCCCATAAACACTTTAGTGAACTGCTTCATTTGAGTTGGGTTTAAACCTAACTTAAAGCCAAGATCACGTGCTTGGTATGGTTGAGGACCTGTTAAAGGATCGATAATTGCTTTGTGAATTAACTCTGGGGTTTCTTCAGCCACAGTTTCAATTTCAACGCCACCTTCAGTTGATGCCATAAACACAACGCGACGAGTCGCACGGTCAACAACAGCACCTAGGTAAAGTTCATTTGCAATATCAGTACAGCTTTCTACTAAAATTTTAGCAACAGGCTGGCCTTTTTCATCAGTTTGGTAAGTCACTAAGTTCTTACCTAACCATTTTTCAGCAAATGCTCTGATTTCTTCTTTATCGCCAGTGACTTTAACGCCACCTGCTTTACCACGGCCGCCAGCGTGTACTTGACACTTAACAACCCACATATCGCCGCCAATGTGACCAGCAGCTTCTACCGCTTCTTGGGCTGTATCGCAAGCGAAGCCTTCTGAAACTGGTAAACCATATTCGGCAAATAAGGATTTTGCCTGATACTCATGCAAATTCATGATGATCTATCCATATACTTCTTTATAAAATCCTACTGGCTCTAACGAGCCAGCTACGAGGGTATTGTCTAGTTGACTCTTAGAGGTCAAGCAATAGACGAGTTGGATCTTCAAGGAAGTCTTTAATAGCGACCAAGAAACCAACCGACTCACGGCCATCAACAATTCGATGGTCGTAAGATAATGCTAGGTACATCATAGGTTGAATAACAACCTCACCATTCACAGCCATTGGGCGATCTTTAATAGCATGCATGCCTAAAATCGCGCTTTGTGGAAGGTTTAAAATTGGCGTCGACATTAGCGAGCCAAATACGCCGCCATTAGTCACGGTGAAGTTACCACCGGTCATATCAGCAACAGATAACTTGCCATCACGGCCTTTGATTGCTAATTCACGCACATTTTTTTCAATTTCAGCAAGGCTCATGGTATCGGTATCACGTAATACTGGGGTAACCAGACCACGTGGCGTTGATACCGCAATGCTGACATCAAAGTAGTTGTGATAAACCAGTTCATCACCGTCGATAGACGCGTTAACTTCAGGGAAACGTTTTAATGCTTCAGTCACAGCTTTTACGTAGAAAGACATGAAACCTAAACGAATACCATGACGTTTTTCAAATACTTCTTGGTATTGCTTACGAATATCCATGATTGGCTGCATGTTAACTTCGTTAAACGTTGTTAGCATTGCCGTAGAGTTTTTAGCCTCTAATAAACGATTAGCAATAGTCTTACGTAAACGCGTCATAGGAACACGTTTTTGAGTACGACCTTCAAGTGGTGCAATTGGCGCAGGCGCTGCAGCAGGTTTAGCCGCAGGTGCTGACTTCACAAATGCTTCAACATCTTCTTTAGTCACACGTCCACCAACACCAGTGCCTTTTACTTTGCTTGCATCAAGGTTATGCTCAGCAATGAGACGGCGTACAGATGGGCTTAATGTATCATTTGACTCATCTGTAGATTCAGCTACTGGTGATGCAGCTTCTGCTTCTGCTTTAGTCACTTCTTGGCCTGAAACTGCACCAGCAACGAAGTTTGCAATCACTTGCTCACCAAGAACAGTGTCACCTTCTTGGAATAATAATTCGCTAATAGAACCATCTTCTGGCGCAACAACTTCTAGTACAACTTTATCAGTTTCGATATCAACTAGATTTTGGTCACGAGAAACCTGTTCGCCAGGTTGCACATGCCATGTCGCGATTGTTGCATCTGCAACTGATTCTGGCAGAACGGGTACCTTAATTTCGATACTCATGGAAAGCTTTCCTTTTATAATTTTCTATTACGACAGTTTTAATGCGCTATTAACTAATGCTTCTTGTTGGCGTGCATGCAGAGCAGGATAACCACAAGCTGGTGCAGCAGATGCCTCACGGCCAGCGTAGGTTAGTTCAGCTCCGGCAGGGATAGCTGCCCAGAAATGATGTTGGCTACAATACCAAGCACCTTGGTTCTGAGGTTCTTCCTGACACCAAACAAAATCTTTAACGTGCTGATAGTCAGCAAGTGCGGCTTGCATTTCTTCTTGCGGGAACGGATAAAGCTGCTCCACACGGACAATAGCAACGTTAGTAATTTCTTGTTTACGACGCTTGTCGAGTAATTCGAAATACACCTTACCACTACAGAAGACAACGCGATCAACCTTGCTCGCGTCTAATGCATCAAGCTCACCAATCACACTTTGGAAACTTCCTTCAGCGAGCTCTTCAAGTGTAGAAACCGCTAATGGATGACGTAGTAATGATTTAGGCGACATCACCACCAGTGGACGACGCATAGGACGTACAACTTGACGGCGTAGCATGTGATAAACCTGTGCAGGTGTAGAAGGAACACACACTTGCATATTGTGGTTTGCACAAAGCTGTAAGAAACGCTCAAGACGAGCAGATGAATGCTCTGGGCCTTGGCCTTCATAACCATGGGGAAGTAGCATCGTTAGACCACATAATCGGCCCCACTTTTGCTCACCTGAAGATAAGAACTGATCGATAACCACTTGAGCACAATTAACAAAGTCACCAAACTGCGCTTCCCAGATGGTTAATCCGCCCGGCTCTGCTGTGGCATAACCGTACTCAAATGCCAGTACCGAGGCTTCTGATAATACTGAGTCAGTAATATCAATCTCGCCCTGTTCATCAGCGACATTACGAAGCGGCAAATAAGTCGTACCATCATTTTGATTATGTAAAACTGCATGACGATGGAAGAAAGTACCACGACCAGAATCCTGACCGGTAATACGAACGCGTTTTTTATCTTCCAAAATGGTGGCGTAAGCTAAGGTTTCAGCAAAGCCCCAATCAACCGGTTTTTCACCGTTTGCCATCGATACACGGTCTTTATAAATCTTAGCGACCCGTGATTGCAATTTGTGGCTTTCAGGAATATCTACCATCTTTTGCGCAAGACCAATCAGCTTGTCAAAGTTCATTGCACCTTGATAGCTTTCATCCCACTCACGATTAAGATACGGCGACCAGTCAACAGTGTGTAACGTCATTGGACGCCACTCTTTCACTACACAATCACCTGCATCTAATGCATCACGGTAGTTATTGACAAGGCCAGTAACGTCATCAGCAGAGATACTATCTTCTTGAATTAATCGATCAGCATAAATCTTACGCGGCGTAGGATGCTTCTTAATTTTTGCGTACATTAGCGGCTGCGTTGCACTTGGCTCATCAGCTTCGTTATGACCATGGCGGCGATAACACACTAAATCAATCACCACATCACGCTTAAATTCGTTACGGTAATCCACCGCTAACTGCGAAATAAAGGCAACAGCTTCAGGATCATCTGCATTGACATGGAAAATAGGCGCTTGGACCATTTTGGCAATATCAGTACAGTATTCCGTTGAACGCACATCGGCAGTATTAGAGGTAGTGAAACCCACTTGGTTATTAATAACGATACGAATACTACCGCCAACTTTAAAACCACGGGTCTGAGACATGTTAAATGTCTCTTGCACAATACCTTGTCCAGTAATTGCCGAGTCACCATGAATGGTAATTGGCATAACTTGTAAACCATCGCTACAACCACGTCTGTCTTGACGCGCTCGTACTGAACCAATAACCACAGGGTTAACGATTTCTAAATGTGATGGGTTAAAGGCCAGTGCTAAATGAACGTTTCCGCCTGGCGTTTCGAAATCAGATGAAAAGCCTTGGTGATACTTAACGTCACCAGAACCTTGGATTTCATCATGCTTACCGGCAAATTCATCAAATAATTCAGCAGGACGCTTACCCAGTACGTTAACAAGGACGTTTAAGCGACCACGGTGAGCCATACCGACGACAATTTCTTTGGTACCTGCTTCACCTGCGCGATATAAAATCTCACGCATCATTGGCACTAACGCATCACCACCTTCAAGCGAGAAACGTTTTGCGCCTGGAAATTTTGCGCCAAGGTATTTTTCCATACCTTCAGCAGCATTTAGGCCTTCTAGAATGCGTTTCTTAGTGGTGTTATCGTAATTTGCTTTACCCAAAGACGGTTCAAGACGTTGCTGAATCCAACGCTTTTCATCGGTATCGGTAATATGCATGTATTCAGCACCAATAGAACCACAATAGGTACTTTTTAATGCATGAACTATGTCGGCTAATTTAAGGGTGTCACTACCGTATGCAAATGAACCGGTATTGAACTCACGTTGCATATCTTCGGCATCTAAACCATGAAATGCTGGGTCTAATTCAGATACTGGCTCACGGTGCCATAAACCTAACGGATCAAGGTTAGCATTTTGGTGACCACGAAAACGGTGAGCGTTAATTAACTGGAGGACTTTTACTTGTTTAGCATCTAACTCTGGGTCAGTAACACGGCTAGCGCCTTTGGCACGACCTTCTAATGCTAAACTGCGGAAATAATCACGTACTTTAGAGTGTGCAGTTTCAGGTAGATCTTGAGAAGTACCATTTACCGCAGGGAGATTATCAAAAACGACTTGCCAATCAGCGGTAACTGAACTTGGATCTTCTTGATAGGCTTCATACATCTCTTCTACGTAGGTCGAATTTGAGCCACTTAAATGTGACGATTCGAGCCAAGCTTTCATGATGCCTTGGTGCATTACTTTTCCTTCCAAACTTGATACACGTGCTTCGCCAATTTCATAATTGCGATACCTGGTTGCACCACAATCGAATCGTATTAACTCTTTCGTTTAACGCTGTTTATCAACTACGGATAATAGCGATATAACTATATAATTTAAACAGTTAATTACAAAGGTCTTCTAACACACACAAAAGAGTCATCCCCATAGTTGAAGATGACTCCCCAATAGAGCTATATAACAATAAATCCCAGCTCTATGTTGCGCATTTACACTGCTCGCTTCAGTAACATTGACTTAATGTGGCCAATGGCTTTAGTTGGGTTTAGTCCTTTAGGACACACATCAACACAATTCATAATACCGTGACAACGGAACACACTGTAAGCATCGTCTAAACCATCTAAACGCTCTTCAGTTGCCGTATCGCGGCTATCAATTAAGAAGCGATATGCATGCAGTAAACCACTTGGTCCGATAAATTTATCAGGGTTCCACCAGAAAGATGGACAAGCAGTAGAACAACAAGCACACATGATACATTCATATAATCCGTCTAAATGAGCACGCTCTTCAGGTGATTGTAAATGTTCACGAGCCGGTGTTTTCTCATCATTGATAAGAAACGGTTTAATTTTTTCGTACTGAGTGTAGAACTGAGTCAGGTCGACAATTAAATCGCGCACAACTGGCATGCCAGGAAGTGGGCGAATTTCAATTTTCTTACCTTTAAAAGTAGAAACAGGCGTAATACACGCAAGGCCGTTTTTACCATTCATGTTCATACCATCACTACCACATACACCCTCACGACATGAGCGTCTAAATGATAATGCAGGATCTAACTCTTTCAGCTTCATCAGTGCATCTAGTACCATCATATCGGTACCTTCTTCCACATCTAAACTGTAATCCTGCATATATGGTTTAGTGTCTACATCAGGATTGTAGCGATAAACTGCAAATTCCAATTTCATCGGGGCTTCTCCTAGTAGGTACGCTTGATAGGCGGGAATGCCGCACGAAGCTTAGGCTCCATGTTGACTTCACGCTTAGTCATTTCTTCTGTGACGGGGTCAAAGACGCTATGACATAACCAATTATCATCATCACGGTCTAAGAAATCCTCACGAGAATGCGCACCACGACTTTCTGTACGGAAGTTCGCAGCATAAGCTGTCGCAATTGCTGTCGCCATCAAGTTATCAAGCTCTAAACATTCAATACGTTGAGTATTAAATTCTGAAGAGTTATCAGATAACTTAGCATTCGCTAAACGATCGCGAATTGCTTTAAGCTCTTTAAGGCCTTCAGCCATTGCATCACCACTTCTAAATACAGAGAAGTTAAGTTGCATACATAACTGTAAGTCTTTACGAATAACAGCAGGATCTTCACCGTCTTTATTGCTTTCCCAGCGATTAAGACGCTCAAGTGATGCTGAAATTTGATCTTCAGATGGCGCTTTTGGATCCGCAGTCGCATCGAGTGCTTTACCTAAATGCTGACCAGCAGCACGTCCAAATACCACTAAATCCAGTAATGAGTTACCACCAAGGCGGTTTGCACCGTGTACTGATACACAAGCAATTTCACCTACAGCGAATAAACCCACGATATCTTGTTCAGTGCCATCAGCATTTTGACGAACAACTTGACCACTCACTTTAGCGGGTAGACCACCCATCATGTAATGACATGTTGGCAATACAGGAATTGGGCCATCTGCTGGATCAATATGCGCAAAAGTACGAGAAAGTTCACAAACACCAGGAAGACGAGCTTCTAATGTTTCTTTACCTAAGTGATCAAGCTTAAGTAAACAATGCGGCCCTAATGGACCATCTAATCCACGGCCTTCACGAATTTCTGTCATCATCGAGCGAGCAACAACATCACGTGATGCTAAATCTTTTGCATTTGGTGCATAACGTTCCATGAAACGCTCGCCATCTTTATTTAAAAGATAACCACCTTCACCACGACAACCTTCAGTTACAAGCACACCTGCGCCAGCAATACCCGTTGGGTGGAACTGCCACATTTCCATGTCTTGCATTTGAACGCCAGCGCGCATTGCCATACCAACACCGTCACCAGTATTAATATGTGCATTGGTGGTTGAAGCATAAATACGCCCTGCACCACCGGTTGCTAAAATGGTTGCCTTCGCTTTGAAGTAAACAATCTCGCCAGTTTCAATTTCAATAGCCGTACAACCAACTATTGCACCGTCATCGTTTTTCACTAAATCGAGTGCATACCACTCAGAAAATACTTCAGTTTTGTGTTTAACATTTTGCTGATAAAGACAATGAAGTAATGCATGACCTGTACGGTCAGCTGCAGCTGCAGTACGTGCCGCTTGCTCGCCACCAAAGTTTTTTGATTGGCCACCAAACGGACGCTGGTAAATAGTACCGTTTTCAAAACGTGAGAAAGGTAAACCCATTTGCTCAAGTTCAATAACCGCCTCTGGACCTGTCTTACACATGAACTCGATTGCTTCTTGGTCACCGATAAAATCAGAACCTTTCACGGTATCGTACATGTGCTGTTCCCAGTGATCTTCATGAGCGTTACCCAACGCAACGGTAATACCACCTTGCGCAGATACTGTATGAGAACGGGTTGGGAAAACTTTAGATAAAAGCGCACAGCTCTTACCTTCTTTAGAAATTTGTAATGCCGCTCGCATGCCAGCGCCACCAGCGCCAATCACTACTGCGTCAAATTCGCGAACTGGAATACTCACTTATACACCCCACACAATTAATATGCCTGCAGCTAGATAACAAAAAGCTGCTACGACAAAAACGAACTGAAGTAATCCACGCACTGATACGTTTTTAACGTAATCAGTTAACACTTGCCAAATACCAATCCATGAATGGATAAGTACAGCAACAAGCGCTAATAAAGTGAATACTTTCATTGGTAAGGTACTGAATAACCCCTGCCAAATTTCGTATGTCAATGGAGCGCTACACGCAATAAAACCCACCATAAAAATGGTATAACAGGCTAAAATTACGGCACTAGCACGAATTAAAATAAAATCATGAACACCACTGCGTCCAAGGCTTGCTGCATTTGTTACCATACCCAAATCCCCACGATGATAGAAAACGCCGCTGATAACACAAAGGCGATTTTTGCTGACGCTAAGCCAGAGGCAAGCTCTTCCCAACGACCGGTATCCATAATCAGATGACGTACGCCAACGATTAAGTGATAACCCAACGCGGTTAGAATTCCCCAAATAACAAACTTAACTAGCAGGTTATCAAAAAGAGATTGTAAGCCAGCGAAACTCTCAGGCGATGCTAAAGATTCATTTAGCATCCAAATAAGAATACCGACAGCAAACAGCATGATAACACCGGAAATACGGTGAAGAATTGACGCAATCGCTGTTGCAGGAAAGCGAATGGTCTGTAGGTCTATATGGACAGGTCTTTGCTTTTTCACGTTCTGCTCACTCAGCTCCATTGAGCATTATTTTTATTATTCATCTTGCTTTGCTTCTATTTGTTACACCAAACTACAAATGTAAACAAAATGTTGAAACTTAACAGACTACTATCAAACACTTAACCATTTGAGAATTCACTAATTTAGACAACGTAAAAATGTTTTCAAAAATGTGATGTTTGTCGCCCTTCAGGACGCAGGCAAGTATACTCAAGGCAATTGTCAAATACAAACATCACACTATGTAAAATTTGTTTTTTGATGTTTTTTTTGCAAAAAAACCATTGCTAACAAGGCGTCTAGCAAGCTTTATACCATGGTCTAATAAATTTAAACGCTTATTTAAATTGAAATGTGACACTAATTCACTGTAAAGTAATGTCCGCTTAACATGCCGCACTCACAGAAAAGAATGAAGTAAGGAGAACGGGGTATGGCTGACAATATAGCCAAATTAGAGTTACCGGGGACAGATTCGATCGAATTACCTATCAAGCAGGGAACTGCTGGGTTTGATGTAATCGATATCAGTAAACTTGGAAAGACAGGTCATTTCACCTTCGATCCAGGTTTTTTAGCGACCGCATCTTGCGAGTCTGCAATTACATACATTGATGGCGAAAAAGGTGTACTTACACACCGTGGCTATCCAATTTATGAACTAGCTACTGAATCTAACTATTTAGACGTTTGTTACTTACTGCTTTATGGTGAATTACCAAGCAAAACTCAATACGAAGAGTTTGTGGCTATGGTTAAGAATCACACCATGGTGAACGAGCAATTAGCTTCGTTTTTCAGAGGTTTCCGTCGTGATGCACATCCAATGGCTATGCTATGTGGTGTTACGGGTGCATTATCTGCGTTTTACCAAGATTCTCTTGATGTCAATGATGAAAAACATCGTGAAATTGCGGCTTTCCGCCTTGTTTCTAAGATGCCAACCATTGCAGCAATGTGCTACAAGTATTCAATCGGTCAACCTTTTGTTTACCCACGCAACGACCTAAGTTATGCAGGTAATTTCCTTAGCATGATGTTCGCTGTTCCGTGTGAACAATACCAAGTCAATCCAGTTGTTGAAAAAGCAATGGACAGAATCTTTGTATTACACGCTGATCATGAACAAAACGCTTCTACCTCTACGGTTCGTTTAGCGGGTTCATCTGGTGCTAACCCATTTGCATGTATCGCAGCGGGTATTGCTTCACTATGGGGTCCTGCTCATGGTGGTGCTAACGAAGCTTGTCTAAATATGCTTGAAGAAATTGGCAGTGTTGATCGCATCCCTGAGTTTATTGCTCGTGCGAAAGACAAAGCTGATCCATTCCGCTTAATGGGCTTTGGTCATCGCGTTTACAAAAACTTCGACCCTCGCGCTAAAGTGATGCGTGAAACATGTCATGAAGTGTTAGCTGAGCTAAATGTGAACGATCCTTTGCTAGATGTAGCGATGGAACTTGAACGCATTGCTTTAGAAGACGATTATTTCGTATCTAAAAAGCTTTATCCAAATGTTGATTTCTACTCAGGGATCATCATGAAAGCAATCGGTATCCCTACTAGTATGTTTACAGTGTTATTTGCACTTTCTCGTACTGTTGGTTGGATTGCACATTGGAAAGAAATGCTTGACCAACCAGGTCACAAAATCAGTCGTCCACGTCAGTTATACACTGGCTCAGACGAGCGTGACTTTGTCAGCATAGATAAACGATAACTTAATCGTTTGTGAAAAAAGCGCCTATTTAGGCGCTTTTTTAATGCCTAGAGAAGCTGTTTTGTTAGCGTTGACAGCCTCGCTCAATGAACACAAAAATCCCTTGCTGCGAACTTTGGTTACCATAGCAGCCAATTATGAATAAAACTGCCAAACACATTTATCCCCGTTTAAAGCTCATTCACCATAGATTGGTCATAAGCCACATTATCTAGGTCCGCTTCATTATTTACTAAATCCTAATAGCCGCCACAGGTTAATTTTAGTCGAAATTAAAGGGGCGCCGGCACTTTAGCGCTTGGTTTTGTATTACAAATTAGAATTAAATAAGCTTTAAAATATGTCCAAAGTACGCCATAAATCGGCCTAATTAACCCAATTACATTTGTGTTTATAGAAGGAGTTGCATCAGATTTGTGCTAGGCAATACAACTGCCTATTAGAAATATTGCCGATTTTAATTCATTTGAAGTTAAAGATTAAGCTAGAAAAATACTGTAAATCATCCAAAAACATTCATAAAATAGTCATTTTCATTCACGTTAGGCCCTAATAAACAATAAATTGAGTAAAAATATCAATTAAATCTGATATAAAAAGCTGCTTTTTAAATTATATCGCTATAAAGAAAATCTTTTTGTTCTAAAAAATGGCCATTAGAGATATTAAAACTTACAATTTGGTTTCCTTTTTACCCAGAATTTGGTCTTCTTTATACGCTTTTACACCTTGAAATATTTTCACGTTCATTTTATTTGTATTATTAATAATTTCTTGTTAAAGCCAAATTAATTCAATGGCCATTTACCCACAATCCTAATCAACAAAAATCAGAACCCTTAACTCAAATCTTAGTAAGCAATTTCACCATTTGTTGAGCATTCCCACTACCCCTTGTTAACATTTAAGTTCCTAAAATACCGCCACCCAATTAAAGCACTGAAAAATAACAATAATTTATTTTGGCACATTACGTGCTTTGTAAACATAAATTCAACATTTATTACATGTTATAACGTGACGTTTGCATGCTTTGGTTTCAGACTCTGTGGCATGTCACGTCACTTATAACACTTAGTTAATTGGCAGGTATCCCATGGAAAGGTTCAACAACATTAAAAAATTCACCTCATCCGTTTTTTGTATTACGGCATTTTCAATCATGCTTAGTGGCTGTAATGGTGAACAAGAAACAGCTGCAGAAGAAGAAAAATACGCGGTACCTGTTGAGGTATCACAAGTGACTCAAGGAAATGTGTCTTCATTTTATAGCACCACCGCGACGCTAGAAGCGCCCGAGGAAGCCCATGTTGTCACCCGAATTGCAGGCTTAATTACTTCAATAAACGTTGAAGAAGGCGATAGAGTTACAAAGGGCCAAGCACTGGCGACCATTGATGCCAAACGCCAACAATTTGATTATCAGCGTGCGCTTGCTGAAGTTCAGATTATTGAGCAAGAATTAAACCGCTTAAAACAGATGAAAAACAAAGAATTTGTAAGTCAAGATGTGATGGCAAAGCTGGAGTTTAACTTACAAGCCGCAATGGCTCAGCGAGATCTCGCAGAACTATACGTGATTGAAAGCCGCATTGTTTCACCTATCGATGGCATTGTCGCCACCAGGCATGTGAAAAAAGGCAATATGGCCAAAGAGTTTGAAGAGTTGTTTTATATTGTCAATCAAGATGAACTACACGGAATTGTACATTTACCAGAGCAACAACTTAATAGCTTACGTTTAGGACAAGAAGCGCGCATTAGTAATCAATACGCTAATAACAAGGGCTCAACAGAACAAGATATTATCGCTAATGTATTACGAATTAGCCCAATTGTTGATGCCCAAAGCGGTACATTCAAAGTAACTATCGCCATCAACAATAAAGACGCAACATTAAAAGCCGGCATGTTCACGCGTGTTGAGCTTAAATATGATACCCACAATGATGTTGTTACTGTGCCTTTTAACGCCATTATTAACCAAGATGACACCCAAGCACTGTATGTCATTAAAGATAACACCGCTAACCGTCGTGAAGTGATTCTCGGTTATCGCGAAAATGATAAAGTTGAAATTCTATCTGGTGTGCAATCTGGTGAACAAATCGTCATTCGTGGTCAGCAAAACCTTAAAGACCTGTCGTTAGTTGAAATCATCAGTCCGCTTTCTTACGCCAAAAACAGCCTAGCCAGCAAATAGACAAGGATGCGCCTACTATGTCGATAATTAATACTTCGGTAAAACGTCCTGTGTCAGTGTGGATGTTTATGCTGGCAATCATGCTATTTGGTATGGTCGGATTTACCCGCCTTGCGGTAAAACTGTTACCCGATCTTAGTTACCCAAGCGTCACAGTAAGAACCGCCTATGATGGCGCTGCACCTGTTGAAGTTGAACAGTTAATCTCAAAGCCCATTGAAGAAGCCGTCGGTGTGGTTAAAGGGCTGCGTAAAATTAGCTCTATTTCACGCTCAGGTTTATCAGATGTGGTGCTTGAGTTTGAATGGGGCACCAACATGGATATGGCCAGTTTAGAAGTGCGTGAAAAAATTGATACCATCGAACTGCCACTGGATATCAATAAACCATTATTGCTGCGTTTTAATCCAAACTTAGATCCAATTATGCGTGTGGCGCTGTCAGTACCTGATGCCAGTGAAACACAGCTCAAAAGTATGCGTACTTTTGCAGAAGAAGAACTAAAAAGACGCCTAGAAGCACTATCTGGTGTCGCCGCAGTGAGATTATCTGGCGGCTTAGAGCAAGAAGTTCATATCCTGCTAAATCAACAAAAGCTGCAGCAACTAAACCTTAATGCAGACGATATTAAGCGCCGTATTAATGAAGAAAACATCAATTTATCTGCGGGTAAAGTGATCCAAGGTGACAAAGAGTATTTAGTTCGCACCCTAAACCAATTTAATAACCTAGATGAGTTAAGAAATGTCATTGTCTATCGTGATGGTCAAACCTTAATTCGACTTGCTGAAGTTGCCGATATTGTTGACGGTTATAAAGAGCGCAGTGATATCACTCGTATTGGACAGGTAGAGTCTATTGAACTGGCAATATATAAAGAAGGTGATGCCAATACCGTATCGGTCGCCAAAAGGCTCAGTGCTGAGCTTGATGAGATTAACAGTGAAGCTGCAGATAATCAGTTAAAGGTTATTTATGACCAATCTGAGTTTATCCAAAGTGCAGTCAGTGAAGTAACCGCCGCCGCGCTGTTTGGCAGCTTGCTTGCTATGTTAGTTATCTACTTATTTTTACGTGACATTATTGCTACCTTAATTATTTCTATTTCCATTCCATTTTCAGTTATTGCTACTTTTAACATGATGTACTTTGCCGATATCAGTCTCAATATTATGTCTTTAGGCGGTATTGCACTGGCCATAGGCTTATTGGTTGATAATGCCATTGTGGTGCTGGAAAATATTGACCGCTATAAAGCGCAAGGGCTTAAAAAAGTTGCTGCAGCGCTTAAAGGCAGTAAAGAAGTGGCAGGGGCAATCTTTGCCTCAACCTTAACCACCTTAGCGGTATTTGTCCCCTTAGTTTTTGTTGATGGTATCGCAGGGGCATTATTTTCAGATCAAGCATTAACGGTAACTTTTGCTTTATTAGCGTCTTTATTTGTTGCACTAACGGCAATACCAATGCTGGCATCAAGACAGGGTTTTAAACAATTACCCATCGAAAATGAGCCGGAAGTAAAAGCCCTGCCAACCACTAAAAAAGCTAAAGCTGTGCATTATCTTAAATTCGTGTTTGGTTTCCCATTTAAGCTATTACTCAGCTATCTACCTAATGCACTATTAAACCTCATTATCATTTCAGCTCGATTCATTTCTTGGGCATTATCATTAGTGATGCGTCCATTAAGTGCTGCATTTAACTTTGGCTACCGTTTTGTTGAAAGCATTTATCACCGGGTATTAGCTCATGCGATGACGCATAAAGCTTTGACTGTCATTATCGCAATCATGCTAACTGTTGGTGCTGGCAGCTTATTCCCAAGACTGGGTGTAGAGCTAATTCCACCAATGAATCAAGGTGAATTCTATGTTGAGATCTTACTGCCACCTGGCACCGCGGTACAAAAAACTGATGCTGTATTAGAGCAACTAGCTTACTCCATTAGTGGTCGAGAAGAAGTAAAACACACCTTTAGCCAAGCAGGCAGTGGCGGCTTAATGACATCTGATACCGCCCGAGGCGGCGAAAACTGGGGGCGGTTACAGGTAGTACTGGCAGATCCTCAAGAGTTTAATGCTGTAGCCAATGACTTAAGGGCCACAGCAAGGCGTATTCCAGCCCTTGATGCCACTATTGATCACCCTGAGCTATTTAGTTTTAAAACCCCATTAGAGATCGAGTTATCAGGTTATGACTTACAGCAACTAAAGCACAGTGGCGAACAGTTGGTATCTGCTTTATCAGAGTCAGCCCGCTTTAGTGATATCAATACCTCACTTCGTGATGGTCAACCTGAGATCAGTATTAGATTTGATCATGCCCGGCTTGCGTCATTAAATTTAGAAGCGCCCACCGTTGCTAATCGTATTGCTCAACGTGTTGGCGGTACCATTGCCAGCCAATATACGGTTCGTGATCGTAAAGTAGATATTTTGGTGCGCAGTGAATTGGACGAGCGAAATAATATCTCAGATATTAACTCATTAATTATTAATCCAAACAGTAAGCACCCAATCCCATTAAGCGCAGTTGCTGATGTGTCTCTGCAAGTGGGCCCCTCTGCCATTAATCGTGTCAGCCAACAACGGGTTGCGATAGTGTCAGCTAACTTAAGTTATGGTGATTTAAGTGAAGCTGTAAAAGAAGCGCAGCAAATTTTAAATCAGCAACAGCTCCCCTCTTCTATCCAAGCGCGCTTTGGCGGCCAAAATGAAGAAATGGAACATTCATTTAAGTCTTTAAAAATCGCCTTGGTATTAGCGGTATTTTTAGTCTACTTGGTGATGGCGAGTCAGTTTGAATCCTTATTACATCCATTACTTATTCTGTTTGCTGTGCCTATGGCCGTTGGCGGCAGTATTATTGGCTTGTTTATTACTGGTACCCATATCAGCGTAGTCGTGTTTATCGGCTTAATTATGCTGGCAGGTATTGTGGTCAATAATGCCATTGTATTGGTTGATAGAATTAACCAACTGCGTAAAGAAGGTCATGATAAAGAAGTCGCTATAAGCACTGCAGCTAAATCTCGATTACGCCCAATAATGATGACCACCATGACCACCACCTTAGGCTTGTTGCCAATGGCAATAGGTGTCGGTGATGGTAGTGAAATCCGTGCGCCGATGGCAATAACGGTGATCTTTGGTCTTGGCTTATCTACCATGCTGACCTTATTGGTTATTCCTGCCCTATACGGTTTATTTGATAAAAAAAACTATCAACAAACCGCAATTAATCAAACCAAAAGCACTGAGTCTTTAGATTTGGAGACTCAATCATGAACCTAACAAAACTAGCCATTAAAAGGCCTGTCACCACCAGTATGTTCTTTTTGGCCATCTTACTATTTGGTTTAGCCTCTAGTCGATTATTGCCATTAGAAATGTTTCCCGGCATTGATATTCCGCAAATTCAGGTTAACGTGCCTTATAAAGGCTCTACCCCTGCAGAAGTGGAACGAGAGATAACCCGCGTATTAGAAGAGTCGCTAGCCACCATGAGTGGTATTGAAGAGGTCCGCTCAAACTCTTCTCAAGATGGTGCTAACATTCAGCTAAATATGAAATGGGGCGAAGATGTCGCCACAAAAAGCTTAGAAGCACGGGAAAAAATTGATTCGGTAAGACACCTGCTGCCTAAAGATGTGGAACGGGTTTTCATTCAGCAATTTTCTACCGCTGATATGCCCGTGTTAACGATTCGAATCTCCAGTGAACGTGAGTTATCAAATGCTTTTGATCTGTTAGACAAACAACTTCGCAAGCCGCTTGAGCGTATTGAAGGGGTCTCAAAAGTCACCTTGTATGGGGTTGATCAAAAGCAAATTGAAATAAGACTAGATGCCGACAAACTTGCTGCATCTGGCATTAATCCAGCTCAGTTGCAGCAACGTTTACAACAAGAAAACTTTGTCATTAGTGCTGGCACACTTAGAAATAATAATCAGGTGTTTCAGGTATCGCCCAAGGGAGAGTTTTTATCACTTGAAGATATCAAGGCAGTAAAGCTTAATAGCACCACTTCTGTTGGTGATATTGCCTCAGTCAAATTTACCCTCCCTGAAGCCTTTGAAGGGCGTCATTTAGACCAAAAATACGCTGTTGGTTTAGATGTGTTTAAAGAATCAGGCTCAAATTTAGTCGATGTATCTGAACGAGTGTTAGCCGTTATTGAAAAAACGAAACAAGATCAGCAATTTCAAGGCATCAAGTTATTCGTCATGGAAGATCAAGCTTATGGAGTTAAGTCATCACTGCAGGATTTATTGTTATCTGGCTTACTGGGTGCGCTGCTTTCTTTTGGGGTATTGTATTTATTTTTACGTAATTTAAAGATGACGTTAGTGGTCGTGTCATCGGTGCCAATTTCCCTTTGTATGACATTAGCTGGGATGTATTTTCTTGGTTACAGCTTAAATATTCTGTCGATGATGGGATTATTACTGGCTGTAGGCATGTTAATTGATAACGCCGTGGTGGTGACCGAAAGCGTGTTACAACAAAAGCAAAAAATTGCGTTATCAGATGATGGCGCTGCAACTGAAATAACAACAGCGGCCAATGAAAAAGCGGTACTTACTGGGGTAGAGAAAGTCGCCCTAGCCGTCTTGGCGGGCACATTAACCACAGCTATCGTGTTTTTACCTAACATTGTCGGGGTTAAGGTCGAGCTAACGATTTTCCTTGAGCATGTGGCCATTGCGATTTGCATTTCGTTAGCGGCATCATTACTGGTTGCTAAAACCTTAATCCCATTAATGCTTACTAAGTTTGATTTTCATATTGAGACCGAAGCTAAAGTCTCTAAGTTACAGCAGCTTTATCAACGCAGCCTAACCTGGGTACTGGCTCACTCAAAGCTATCAGGGGTTATTGCAGTGGTCATTTTAGTCTCTACCGCATTACCCTTAAGTTTAGTAAAACAAGATCAATCAGAAGGCGAAGGCAAAGATCGCCTCTACATTAATTATCAATTAGAAGGTCGCCACAATTTAAAAGTCACTGAAGCGATGATCAATCAAATGGAAGATTATCTTTATGCCAATAAAGAGGCCTTTATGATTGATTCTGTTTACAGTTATTACTCAGCAGACAATATTCAAACCACGCTACTACTGCAAAAAGATATTGAAACGCCAATGTCTGAATTGAAAGAAACCATACGTGAAGGTTTCCCTAAATATGCCGCAGCCAAGCCACAATTTGGTTGGGGCAATGAAAACTCAGGCTTAAGAGTCACCTTAACCGGTCGCTCGACCTCAGAGTTAATTCGCTTAAGTGAACAAGTCGTACCTCTGCTTAGCGCCATTGAAGGGCTTGAAGATGTGCGCTCTGAAGTCAGTTCTGCTCAGCAAGAAGTGGTGATTACAATCGATCGTGAAATGGCGGCAAGATTAGATTTAAAACTTAACGAAATCGCCTCTCACATTTCCATGGCGCTACGCGGTGCACCGCTTCGTTCTTATAGGCATGATCCTAATGGCGAATTACGCATTGAGCTCGCCTATGATAAAAGCTGGCAGCGATCATTAGAGCAGCTAAAACAATTACCGATCATTCGTAAAGGTGAGCGCCTATATAGCTTAGATAATCTCGCCAATATTAAGATACAGCCCCGCTTTGATACCATACGCCACTTTAATCGCCAAACTGCGCTGTCGATTGGCGCAAACGTGAATGACATTACCACTGAAGAAGCCCAAGAGCAGATTGAAAAGGTAATGGCCAATGTCAACTTCCCTTATGGATATGACTACTCGCTACGTGGCGGGTTTGAGCGTCAAGATGAAGAGCAATCCGTCATGGCAGTAAATATGATTTTGGCATTAATCATGATTTATATTGTGATGGCTGCCTTATTTGAATCACTGTTATTACCAACCGCCATTATCAGTTCAATCTTGTTCTCTATCACTGGGGTATTTTGGGCACTGTGGATTTCAGCAACACCTATGTCGGTAATGGCAATGATAGGGATCCTTATCTTAATGGGTATCGTAGTAAACAATGGCATTGTTTTGGTTGACCAAATAAATCAAAAAACGCCTAAATTAACCGATTTATCTGAATCTATCTTAGCCATCTGTATTACCCGTTTACGCCCGGTATTGATGACGGTTGCTACCACAGTGTTAGGCTTAGTGCCTTTAGCAATGGGCGACACTCAAATTGGCGGCGGAGGACCACCTTATTCGCCAATGGCAATCGCCATTATTGGCGGACTGTCGTTCTCAACTGTTACCAGTTTGTACTTGGTGCCGCTTTGTTATCAGGCGCTTTATCGCATACGTTATCAGTCATCGATAAAATTAGCTTCTGCTGACAAACGAGCCAAAAAGCTGCTACCTTGGACAGTGTAATCAGGATGCAAGCAAGCGCAACATTAAGCGATTAATGAGGCGCTTTACATTAAAGGACGACAAATGAAGCATAAAATTAAAACAAGTTTACTGGCATTATCACTAATAACATCTAGCGCTGTGGCTGATGATGACCGCTTCAAAGATGTAAAAATTAGCTCAACACAACTCAGTGACACTGCTTATATGTTTGTGGGATCTGGCGGTAATATTGGCGTGTCAGCCGGCAGTGATGGCATATTGATAATCGATGATCAATTTGCGCCGCTGGCGAACAAAATTAGCCAATCATTAAATAAAATCCAGCCCGGCAGCCCCAAGTATGTCATCAATACCCACTATCATGGGGATCATACTGGGGGTAATGCCCACTTTGGTGAGCAAGCGATTATTTTTGCCCATGACAATGTACTAACTCGGCTCAGCGCCGATAAAGATACGCCAAAATCTGCGCTACCTGTTGTCACCTACGCGACTGATATATCAATTCATTTTAACAAGGATACTTTGGTGTTGAAGCACCTCGGGCCTGGCCATACTGACGGGGATAGTGTTGTGATGTGGAAAAATGCCAACATTGTGCACATGGGGGATTTGTTTTTTAAAGACCGTTTTCCATATATTGATTTAAAGGGCGGCGGATCTGTACTTGGCTATCGTGACAATGTCGCTAAATTACTCGCATCAATGGATAATGACACCCAAGTGATCCCAGGTCATGGTGCACTTGCTAATAAAGATGATCTCATGAAATTTAAGCATATGCTGGATCATTCCATTAATTGGATGAACAAGAATATCCAAGAAGGCCACTCGTTAGCCAATATTCAAGCGAAAGGAATGCATAAGAAATGGAAAAATTGGAGCTGGAATTTCATATCCGAAGAAAAATGGATTGATACTCTTTATCAAGGACTGAAAAAATAGCGTAAAACTTTCCTATATTGGCTGCTAACACTGTATTTATCAGCGCAATATAGTGATGCAAACTAGGATATAAACAGCCATAAAAAAGCGCCATTAAGGCGCTTTTTCGATAACAATCAAATTACGACTCGATTGGCTCAGCTCTATTTTCCAGCAACACTGGAATACCTTCAGTAATTGGGTAAGCTAATTTATCTGCTTTACAAATCAATTGGTCGGCTTCTTTATCGAATTCTAATTTACCCTTACAAACAGGGCAAGCCACAATCTCAAGTAATTTTTTATCGAACGCCATGGAGGTTTCCTTGTTTATCTTTTATGACTTGGTTAAGTCTATTCAAAAAAGCGGTATCAAATTCAGTATTAAGCTTCGCATTTACAGGCAAATACCACCAGTTATCTTGTGCAAAATCGCGACATTTAACCGCATCTTTCTCGGTCATGATCAATGGATGCTGCTTTGAGAGCTGTTTCAGTTCATTTTCATCAAATGCTTGATGATCTTCAAAAGCTTTAGTCTCAGCAAGGCTAAACCCTTGCAATGATAAGCTGTCAAAAAAACGTTGAGGGTTACCAATACCTGCCATTGCAATAGCAGCTTGTGGTTGCCATTGCTGAGTTGAATTGGGTTTTACAGGCTTAAGGGCTGCTGGCGTTAAACTCATCGCCACTTCATTGCCTTGCACTACACCGCCATTATTTAATACCCAATCAATGCTATTTAAACGCCATAAACCTTCACGTAACGGGCCTGCAGGTATTAAGCATTGATTACCATAACGGCGCTGACCATCAACAATATTGATCTCAATATCACGTGCAAGCGCGTAATGCTGTAAGCCATCATCACTAATAATCACATCTACATTGGTTTCACTCAGTAACTGTTTTGCAGCGTCAATGCGTTTCGCCCCGACCACCATAGGAACTTGTGTTCGAGCCACAATCATTGCTGGTTCATCACCCACATCTGCGGCGTTATCGGTTGCTTTGACGGTTTTTACCCCATCAATATTGACACCATAACCACGACTGATCACCCCAGGGGTGAAGCCTTGCTGACGTAATAAGTTAATCAAGTAAATAACCGTTGGGGTTTTACCACTGCCACCAGCGGTAATATTGCCAACAATCACCACAGGGACATCCAATACTTGCGCTTGTTTAAAACCAAGTTTAAATGCCCAGCGCCTGACACTGGATATCAACCCAAATAGTGCACTCAGTGGTAATAATAACCACTTAGCGCGGTGTCCTTGGTACCAAATTTTATTGACTAACGCCTGCATTTAACTACCAAATTGCATTTGATATAAGTTAGCGTACACGCCCTCTTTTGCCACTAAGTCGCTGTGAGTACCACGCTCAACTACTTGGCCTTGATCGATAACTAAAATCTCATCAGCACTTTCAATGGTTGATAAACGGTGGGCAATCACAATCGAGGTACGATTATGGCGCAAGTTATCAAGACCTTGCTGAATCGCTTTTTCTGATTCAGTATCAAGGGCTGATGTTGCTTCATCTAATATCAATACTGGCGCGTCTCGCAACATCGCCCGAGCGATAGCAATACGTTGACGTTGGCCACCCGACAGCAATACGCCATTCTCACCCACCTGAGTATCTAACCCCTCAGGTAAATTTTCGATAAATTCCATCGCATGAGCTAGGGTTGCAGCTTGTAAAATTTGTTCGCGAGTGGCTTCACCTGGATAAGCATAAGCAATGTTATTAGCTATAGTGTCGTTAAATAAAGTAACTTGCTGTGATACTAACGCCACCTGATTACGTAATGACTTTAATTTGTAATCATAAATATCAACGTCGTCTAAGGTAATTTGCCCTTCTGACACGCCGGTATAGAAACGGGTGATTAAGCTGGCAATGGTTGATTTACCCGAACCACTGCGTCCAACAAGGGCAATGGTTTTACCCTGCTTCACTTCAAAATCAACATGAGTTAAGGCTGGTTTTTCTTGCTCAGGATAACTAAAGGTAACGTTATTGAATTTTAAATTACCTTTAACGCGCTGAGTTTCAAATTCACCCGTATCGGCTTCAGGTGCTGTATCTAGCAGTTCAAAAACTGTGGTACATGCGGCAATACCACGTTGAAATTCAGCATTCACACGGGTTAAGTTTTTAATCGGCTGAAGCATTGCCATCATCGCGCCCAAAATGGCCGCAAATGTGCCTGCGGTTAAATCGGCTTTTAAGCTTGGGAATGTGGCGGCGTACAATACAAACGCTAACGCAAATGAACCGATGATCATAATAACCGGTTGACTGACGGCTTGAGCTACAGCAAGTTTCATATTTTGCTTGCGGTTACCCTCATTAACTTTTTGAAAGCGCTCGACTTCAGTCTTTTGTCCACCAAACGCCAACACATTCTTATGACCTTTAATCATTTGCTCAGTGGTTGCGGTGACATTGCCCATGGCTGCTTGGATGCGTTTAGAGACTTTTCTGAAACGCTTACTCACAACGCTAATCACTATCCCCATTAATGGGCCAATGACTAGGATGCACATGGAAAGTTTCCAAGAATAGATGAACATGATAGCTAACATACCAATGACGGTAATAGAGTCACGTACAATAGAGATTAACGCACTGCCTGATGCACGGGCAATTTGTTCGGTATCAAAGGTCACTCGAGAAATGAGGTTACCACTATTTTCGCGATCGATATAGCTTACAGGCAAACGCAAATAATGCTCAAACACTTGCTGACGCATATCCATGATTAATCTCGAGCTCATGTAAGACACACAATAAGTCGACACGAAATTGGCTAAGCCACGTAGGGTAAACATTCCAATAACCACTAGCGGTGCCATGATCATAATATTGTTATTGGAATTAAAGCCGCCGTGACTCGGCACTTCTACGCCCGCGACCACTGACGGAGTTTGACTAAAGCCTTCGTCAATAAATGGTTTGATGAAGTAAATGAATGCAGCGTCAACCAAGCCGTAGGTCAATAATGCCAATACAGCTAACAGAAACATCCCTTTCATTGGGACAAGATAAGTTAGAAGGCGCTTAAAGACGCTCGACATTTCGTTATTAGTTGTTGTCATTGATTACATTAATACTCGAATTGCTAACAAAGGCGTATTCTACTCTGGTTTAACTTGGACACCAAATCTAAACAAGTTGTTATACCAAAATGGCTCAATAACTGTACGATACGGTCGAATTTTATAACTTTGACGTTTAAAATCTATACTAAGCTGGCCTGTTTCGCCACTGACAAGCGTGGTAACACCATGGGTTTTATAGCGCTCAACAACGTCATGTTTAGGAAAACCATACTGATTAGCAAAACCCGCAGTAAAAATTGCCTCGCTGGGATTAACGGCCGCAATAAACTCTGCAGACGATGAAGTACGACTGCCATGATGTGGCACAAGTAGGATATCAGCATCCAGTAAAGAGCCGCTTTGTATCAGCCGCTGTTCAGTTTGTTTCTCAATATCACCGGCCAGTAAAACACGGTTATTGCCATCATCAATATGCACAACACAAGACTGGTTATTATCACTTTTTGCTGCCATGTTACTGGTTAAAGTAATGGCTAAATTAAACCAATTAAACGTCCTATCATCGCATTGCTTTTGAGTTTTATCGGCTAGTTGCGCATCAAACTGCACTGTATTGGTTATATCAGTTTGCTGGTACTTATCGATATTACTGATAATAGTTAGCTTATTGAAATGCTTAAGTAGTTCATTCACCCCACCAGCATGATCATTATCGTCATGACTTATGATTAAATAATCTAGCTCAGTCACACCTTTAGCCATTAATGTGGGTATCACCACTCTTTGGGCGTAACTAAAATTGTCACCATAAGCCGCGCCAGTGTCATAAAGTATGCCTTTATGACCTTGTTGTAATAACACCGCCATGCCCTGACCCACATCTAATACATGCATTTGCCACAACAGCTTAGTCGATAGGGGTTGAGTATTATCTTTGATAAAGCCATATACCTGAAACATAAAAGGCAGCGCCATTAATCCAAAGCATACTCGCCAATGGATGTCGCTAGCCCACTTAAATAGAAACAGTCCTAAGGCAAGTAATAGTAAACTGACTGTCAGCGCATCTGAAAGGTGAAATTGAGCCAAGGGTAACTGCCCACTTAGGCTTAACAGGTAGTAAAAAGGGGCAAGGCTATGATCAGTAAGCCACAATAATGTGCTAACTATTGCATAACTTATAAACTCAGGTGCAGGTAACAGCATTAAGACACTATTTAGCAATAAAGCCAACATACACAGCGGAATAACAATGACACTAAACCATGGCACCATCAAAAAGTTAATCCAAATACTGTGGATTGAAATACTACCAAATAACAGCGCTTGTATTAGCCCGAGGCCGATAAATAAGCGCCACTGAATCGCCCAAAAATTAATTAGAAAACCCATCAAATTTGACTTAAGCTGACTCAAACGCCGCAATCCTCGAGCCCTTAAGCTATCATCTTGCTGAATTTGAACATCCGTTAACTCGACAGCTGTGTTCAATTGCTGGGGATTTAACTCCGTTGTGGATTTAACCCCAAGATAGTCGATGGTAAATAAAATTATTGCCAATGCGCTAAAGCTAAGCCAAAAACCAGCACTTAAACTGGCAAAAGGGTCAAATACCAACACCGCAAATAACGCCCATATCAAGCGCTGCCAAGTCGAGGCGTGTTGTCTAAATACGGTTAGCAACACAATCATTAACAGCATCATCAATGCCCGCTGAGTGGATATAGCCATCCCAGCTAAATAACCATAACCAGCAGCAACCATTGCTGCCATTAATACCGCCAAGATGAGATTACGCCGAGAGGATGTTGCCATGAAATTTAACAATAACAGCCTAAATAAACTCCAGCTAAGACCAAACACTACAGATAAATGTAACCCTGAAATCGCAACTAAATGACCTGTGCCCGTTGATCTTAACGCCTGCCATTGCTCGGTAGAAATGTCAGTTTTATCGCCAAACAACAACGCATTGATGATGGGATAATGACTTAAATGTTGTAATTTCGGTTTGAAATCACTAATTACTCTTTGCCTTAAAGACAATTTATAATCGATAAGCTGTGACTGTTTAACACTGCCTTTTGCGACAATGTGTTGGCTTAATAAATATTTTTGTTGATTAAAACCACCTTGGTTAATCGGGCTGGTAATGGGCTTCATTCTGGCGTCAAACGCCCATACCTGCCCAACTTTTACCTCAGGCGCTTGTTGCCAATTAAGTCTATAGTATCGCTTGTAAAGCGAATGTTGCGCTGATAGTAAAACAACATTAAAGCTTATCCAGTCGCTGTTTTTGCTAACTAGTGATACTATCTGTGCCTTAAATTGTTTTCTGACTGGATGTTCAGCTTCTTGATGTGAAAATAATGAATAAAAACAAATGGAAACCCAAAAGACACCTAAAAGGCAGCCACTGATGAATGGCCACCTCTTTAACGTGAGTACCCCAATAACAAACATTAAAACCGCTAGCGATATTGGAAGTAAACTTGGCAATAAATTGCTAAATAGGACGCTAACGCAAAATCCATAAACAAATCGATTTATCATCGGTTAATTAAAGACAGTAATCGCATATATGCCAAAAAAATTATTACAAAAATTTATGCCGAAGCCTGAGACTTTACGTAACAATAAATATTTACGTATTTTTGGTGGTTTGCTGGATAAACCAAATTTATGGACCCTCAACCGAAAATCGGCTCCGGGGTCCTTTGCGGTGGGCTTATTTGTCGCTTGGTTACCATTTCCTTTTCAAATGGTTATTGCTGCAGGCATGGCGATATTTTTTAACGTCAATATCCCATTGGCAGTGGCATTAGTTTGGATAACAAACCCGTTTACCATGCCATTTATGTTTTATGCTGCCTATATTTTAGGAGCAAAAATTCTTGGCCATAACACTGCTCATTTCAATTTTGAAGCCAGCTGGCAATGGGTTGAAAGCTCTATCAGTACCGTAGGGCCGCCATTTTTACTGGGTTGCATTATACTCGGTGCAATATTTGCCTTTATCGGTTTTTTTGTGATTAAGAGCTTATGGAAGTACTCGATTTTATTTAAATGGAAAAAAAGAAACTAATCACACAACTGTTCGCCCTAGTGAGTAAAATCGAATTACCAATAAAAAAGTCAGCTTTGTGCTGACTTTTTGCTTTTAAAGCTCAGGTTTAGATTTGAGTTATCGACCACACTCTACCGATAGCGACAACAATAACGATTGTGATAAATACCGTTATTAAGACTGCTGAAAATACTCCTGTTGCAACAGTGCAAAGCCGCACTCATCGCTCCACTTCCCTTTAAAAAATATATTCTTTAAGTAATGGGCCTCTTTTCGAAATCCAAGCCTTTCTAGTAACGCTATTGATGCTAGGTTCTCGGCATCAGTTATCGCCGTTATGCGATGTTTGTTTAAGCTGACAAACAAATAATCAATCACTGCTGCCAGTGCTTCAGTAGCAAAACCTTGCTGCTGATACTCTCTCGCTATGGTAAAACCAAGCTCCATCTGCATATCGTCGACAAAATGCACTGCTACATCGCCTACTAGCTGTTGGCTTTTATCGACAATAGCTAGCTGAAACCAGTTACCAGCAACACCAAACAAACCATAATCCATACTGGTAAACAGCGCCTTGGCATCTTCGAGCTGATAATCATCCCAGCTTTGATATTGCGCAATCACAGGATCGGCTCGATAAGCTACAAATGCTGCTAAATCATCGGCTTGAAAAGCGCGGAGCGTCAGCCTTGTGGTTACTATTGTTGGTGTTGCAATCATTACTAATGATACTCTTGATGTAGACACTGTCATAACAGCCAATATTTAAACATGCTAGCTGCTTTGAATATTACATAAACTAAGTTATTTAGCGTGTTTAATCCTAGCCACTAAAAAATCTACCGCCGCTTTGACCTTAGGGACATGATAGCGCTGCTTTTGATAAATAAGATATACCCCGAAATCATCACTTTGACTGGCTGATAATGGCGGCTCAAACTGTAATTCAGTCAGCTGATTAGATTCAAAAAATGGTGCTAGCACCCAGCGCGGCATCATCACTATGCCTTGATGTTGCAGCGCTTTATCGATTAACCACTCACCAGCATTACTGATCGCCTCAACAGGGGCTGATACATCATGCCACTGGCCATTAATTTTACTTAGCCACGGCACGCGGCCTTTTGGCGAGCGATAATATAAGCCTTTATGTTGTTTAAGCTCATTTGGGTGTAAAGGTACGCCATAGTCCGCTAGATACTGCTGGGTCGCTGCTGGTACAAACTGGTTGTCCATTAACCTTATCGCCACTACGCGATCATTAGGGGCATAACCACCACGAATGGCAATATCCACATCATCACGTCCAACAGACGACAGTTCATCGCTGAGCTCAATATCTAAAATCACTTTGGGATATAACCTTGAGAACTCATCCATCAATGGCAGCAGCTGTTCACGGCCAAAGCCAACCATGGCACTAATGCGTAATTTCCCCATAGGTTCAGTTTGATAACTTCTCACCGCCTCATTGCTTTGTTCAAGCTGATTTAGCAAGCTTGATACTTGCTGATAATATTCTCGGCCAATCTCAGTCAAACTGACGGCGCGGGTTGAACGCTTTAATAACGTCGCCCCAAGGGAGTTTTCAAGATCTGCAACCCGTCTTGATAATGATGATGCCGGTACAGAAAAAGCCTTAGCCGCTTGGGTAAAGCTGCCTAACTCCACCACTTTCACAAAATATTTAAGCGCCCGTAATTGATCCATAAAAGCCTCATTATTGTTTTTAAAGCAATAAAGTATCGCTTTTTAGCTACTATATCTTATCAAAAAGAAAAGCAATAATGCATTCAATAGCAAAATTGATAAAAATAAAGACAAGGAACAACAATGAGCACATTTACCGCCATCAACTTAGTAAAGCGTCCACAAGGTGGCCCAATCACCGCTGATATTTTTGAAGTGGTACAAAAGCCAATGCCAACCGTGAACCCAGGCGAGATTTTAGTAAAACAAAATCATATGTCATTAGACCCTGCCATGTTTGGTTGGATGCAACCTGATACTGACAGCTATATTCCGCCAGTGAACTTAGGTGAAGTAATGCGCAGTAGCGGTGTCGGTGAAGTCGTTGAAAGCCATCACCCCGATTTTAAAGTTGGCGATCGCGTGATGGGCATGATGGGCTGGCAAGAATATTTTCACAGTAATGGTCAAGGCTTAAACAAAGTTGATGCGCCATTACCAGACGAAGCAATACTGTCTGTATTTGCGCTACCGGGATTAACCGCCACTCAAGGCCTATTTAATGTCGGTAAGCCCAAAGCTGGCGAAACCATTATTGTTACCGGCGCTGCGGGGTCTGTTGGCTCAATTGTTGGTCAACTTGCTAAAGCAGATGGCCTAACGGTTATTGGGGTAGTTGGTAGTGATGAAAAAGCAGATTGGATTGTCAATGAACTTGGTTTTGATTCAGCCATTAACTACAAAACCGATGATCTTGAAGCCAAACTTGCACAATGTGCCCCAAATGGCATCGACTTATTCTTTGAAAATACCGCAGGCCCAATCCAAAGCCTAATTATCGATAAAATGAACCCACATGGCCGTGTCATGGTTTGTGGTTTAATTGCCGATTACAGCAGCCAAACACCGGCACCGGGCCCTAGCTGGATGAATATTTTAAAAAGACGCCTCACGATTCAAGGCTTCACAATGCCTGATCACTTTGGCGAAGTGCCAAGCTTATTGGCTAAGCTCACCCCTTATGTACTGCAAGGTAAAATCAAACACCGCGCCCATGTACTTAATGGCTTAGAGTCATCAATTGACGGATTGAACTTATTCTTCTCTGGTGCCAACAAAGGCAAATTGATGGTTAAGCTTTAATAGGCTTCAGTGCCAACGCTGACAAGCGCTAGGGTTAAAGCAACAAAAAGGTATTAATGCAGTGGCATTAATACCTTTTTATTTTGTCATCTTCTCCTAATTCCACCGAGAATTACTGCACCTACCTCAGCGTAAAATACAATAGCCAATTAAAATGGGTGATGAGATGGACGCTCCCTATTCCGGCGTCAATGCGCCAAACTGATGTTGACCATTCAGTTACATAAGGAGCGTCCACTATGAAAGTTACCACTATTGCTATCGATTTGGCAAAAAATGTCTTCAACGTTCTCGGCATGGATGTACACGCTAAACAGCTTTTTAATAAACGACTTAACCGTATTCAACTTGTCGAGTTCATGCAGCTTCAACCGCCTTGTAATGTGACATTTGAAGCTTGTTATTCTGCACATTACTGGGGAAGAAAATTCAACAGTATGGGGCATCACGTCAAACTCATACCCCCACAGCATGTGACTCCTTTTGTCCGTGGCAATAAAAACGACAAAAATGATGTCATGGCTATTTTTGAAGCCAGTTTGAGACCCCATATTCGTTTTGTCCCTGTAAAAACAGAAGAGCAACAGGAAGTATTAATGCTTCATCGAGTCAGAGAGCGCTTAGTTCGACAAAGAACCGCCTGTACAAGTCAAATTCGTGGCGTATTAGTTGATTTTGGCATCTGCTTCCCTCAAGGCTATAGCGCGTTTGAGCTGGCAATGTGGGACATTATGAATGATGACCATCAACGCCCGTTAATCAAGCTGATGGCGAATGATTTCTGGGACGAGTATCAAGTATTGACCAAACGTCTGAAACAAATTAACTCACTGATAGAACAACTTGCCATGCAAGATCCTAATGGCAGTATTTTACTCAGCATTCCAGGTGTAGGACCTATTATCGCTTCCGCTTTTGCGGCTTCAATCGGCTCAGGTCAAGCCTTTAATAGCCCAAAAGAACTGGCTGTCTGGTTGGGGTTAACCCCAAAACAATTTGCTTCAGGTACTAAAAGCGTCCATTCAGGAATAACCAAGCGAGGTGACGGCTATCTGCGTAAGCAACTGATACACGGCGCAAGAACCGTCGTTAGCCACGCAAGCAAAAAACAAGATGACTTAAGCATGTGGATAAACCAGCTTAGGACTCGAAAAACCATGTGTTGTACTGTGGTGGCTACAGCCCATCGCTTAGCAAGGTTGATGTGGATATTACCGCAAAAACAAAACCCCGTATCAGCCTCAGTATGGTGCCTATCATGTTGCATGTTAAAACCGTTGTCGCTATCTTGCACAGCTCGGTCTGGCCAAGGGTATTTAACCCGAGTGGGTGATATGAGTGGCGAGATAGCACATTAATAACTCACCAGGGTTGTTGTAAACGATGAAGTAATGGCTCAGTCCAACCAATGTAAGCCAGAAAAGGCCAAGGATGAACTTAATCCGAATGGGTGTTTCACAATTAAACGGCGCAGTGGTACGGAATTCATTAGGGGCACAGCTACACTGTTAAGCCCGTATATATGGCAGTACAACCGCTTTAAGCGGTACATGAGTGACATCAATAACAACAGCAAGTGTGAATAGTTTAGAAGAAAACCAAGGTCAAAAGCCTTCGGTAGGCAGACTATTGTCTTGACTCACCGGGAGCGTCCATATATGGCCATGTTATTGTTAACACAATCACAAAATAAGCCCGCAATGCATTATCAGCCATACAAGTGTAAAGCTCAGTGTATGCAGAGGAATATGCATAACTCGTCACTGTTACTCCTTTGCCCTTTTAGCCAGACAATCTAGAATACAGTAACCCGATTGGGCTAACTCAGTAAAATTGAGTACAATCGACCTTTTTTTGACAAGGATAAACTCTCCAATGGAACCAAATGTAATTCATGAAGCAGCTAAGCAACTGGTCCCAGTGCAAGCCTTTCTGGCTTTTACTTTGGCTATCACTGCTTTATTTATGGGGAAATTCATCATTTCCAAAAGTGCTGTATTGCAAAAGTATAGTATTCCAGAGCCAGTCGTTGGCGGCTTTTTCTGCGCCAGTATCGTCGGTATTTTGTATTACGCCTTTAATATCCAAGTTCAATTTGAACTAGACGTGGCCGATATACTATTGCTCTACTTTTTTGCGGGGATTGGCCTAAAAGCCGACTTTGCCACCCTTATCAAGGGGGGGAAACCTTTATTAGTACTATTGCTGCTTGCCGGTTTATACATTTTTTTGCAAAACCTGTTAGGCATCAGTGTTGCCACGCTATTTGGCTTTGACCCCAAGGCGGGTTTAATGTCTGGCTCAATTTCACTCACTGGGGGAGTTGGCACCGCAATGGCGTGGGGCCCAACCTTTGTTAACGATTTGGGTATTGCCAATGCCTTAGAGCTAGGACTTGCGTCCAATACCTTAGGCTTAATTGCAGCGTGTTCGGTTGGCGGTCCCATTGCTGCTTATTTAATGAAACGCCATAAACTAACCGGTAACCATGATAGCGAACTGGATATAGGTACCACTCACAAAGACGGTGACAAAGGGCTACAAGTTGATTACTTTGGTGTTTTAAGGGCTTGGTTATTCTTAAATTTATCCCTTATCGGGGGGCATTTCATCAATGCAGCCTTAACCGATCTAGGTTTAAAATTACCCATGTTTGTGGCCTGCTTGTTAGCCGGTATCCTTATTGGGAACAGCTTAAAGATTTACGTATTACGAAAGAACAGTACTAAATTATTAAATAATGTACGTGATGGTGAAAAAGGCCTGACATTAATTCAAGATATTTGTTTAGGCATGTTCTTAACCATGGCCTTAATGGGCTTAAAGGTATGGGAGCTAGAAGGCAGCTTCTTCTACATCCTCGTGATCATTGGTCTACAAGTACTGATGTCGGTGCTTTACACGATTTTTGTGGTGTTTCGAGCCATGGGTAAAGATTACGAAGCTGCGGTGATTTGTGCCGGCTTTGGGGGGGTGACATTAGGCTCCACGGCAACAGCCATCGTGAACATGACGGCTGTAACCCAACAACACGGCGCCGCCCATCGGGCCTTTATTATTTTACCGCTGGTCTGTGGTTTCTTTATCGATATCGTAAATGCCTTGTGGATTAACTTTTTTGCCTATTACTAATCATCAGCTAACACACATTTCTCTGATTTAACTTCACGGCCTTGTTCACTGCAAGGCCGTTTCTTTATTTCTAAACGCCAGCCAAGCCAGTCAACAACACGCAAGTGAGTTGCTAAAATCTAATTAATTAAAAAGCCACCCATTAATTAATTAAAATGTTAATTAAAAAGCCACCCATTATTTAGAAGTTATAACATAACGCCTTTCGATTTGAGTTGCTAACACCTACATTCATTAACTGATGTGATTATTCCAGCCAAAGGACTAAATACTTCATCATTAATCACCAAAAATTAATTAACAAAGCCACCCATTATTTTGAAGTTATAACATATCGCCTTTCGTTTTGAGTTGCCAACACCTACATTCATTTACTGATGGACGATCCCTGTCAAAGGACTGAATATTTCATCCTTAATCGCCAAAATTAACTCATAAACTAAATTCAATCCAGCAGAAAAAGTGGGAAATGCTTTTATTTGA